>NZ_CAWNQF010000045.1:0-464 GCF_963876465.1 Xenorhabdus sp. KK7.4 | reverse complement strand
AAAACTGAATCGGGCTTCTTTAAATTTGGCTCCTCCAACTGGACTCGAACCAGTGACATACGGATTAACAGTCCGCCGTTCTACCGACTGAACTATGGAGGAATTGCTGTGTTCCTGAGAACGAGATGGATAATAGGGGAGTGAAGAAGAGTTGTAAAGAAGAAAAATAAAAAATAAATTCAATTGGTTAAGTGTTGTTCTACGTGATGATGTTTTGTCATTCTTTGTGATAGAAAGTAGCCATTTTTACAATAATCAATATCCTTGTGACACTACAAAGTCTGGTGACTGGATAAGTGTAGCAAAAGGCAAGTCAGGCAATGGATGAGTATTAAAGATTAAATAGCAAAAAGCCCGATCAGCAAAACTGAATCGGGCTTCTTTAAATTTGGCTCCTCCAACTGGACTCGAACCAGTGACATACGGATTAACAGTCCGCCGTTCTACCGACTGAACTATGGAGG
>NZ_CAWNQF010000044.1:0-473 GCF_963876465.1 Xenorhabdus sp. KK7.4 | reverse complement strand
CGGCCAGATGCGCGACAAGATCCCGTGCGTGATTTCGGGAAGTTCGTCCTCCAGTTTAGCCCGTACACTGGCAATCAACAGGGCAAAGGCTTCAAAAAGGCGCGTAATATCGGGATCATGGGAGGCAATCAGAAAATCCGCCAGATGCGGTGAGTCTTTCGCCACACGCTGAGCCAGTTCCCGCAGATAGGCGCGTTCTTGCAGGTACAGTGATTCCTTGTTGTTGTTCATTATGCTTACTTTTTTATGTTAGATTTTTTTATCCGGCAGGTTAATTTATTGTACATACTCATCAGTAAAATTAATTAACCAATTAGATGGAATTTTCACCTGATTTTGGCAGAATATGGCGAAATTAGTGGAATAGGCACGGAAATATAGAAAAAATAAGGTTAATACGAACTGCCACGATTTGACTCGCCTCTGGCTAAACGTTAATATCTCTTCTACAAAAACGATCCATCGCCTGTCAG
>NZ_CAWNQF010000043.1:0-474 GCF_963876465.1 Xenorhabdus sp. KK7.4 | reverse complement strand
TGATAAAAAATCTTGAGGAGAAAAAACAGCACTACGATAATTTACTAGAAGAATTATTACATAAAAAAAAGCAAAAGAAAGTATAGGAAAGAGTCATTTTATGATTTTTTCCTTATTTATCAATTTAATAATTATTAACTCAGATAATGTTATTTCTAAATATCTCTACTCATAATTAATTAGCCAAATAGATAGCCATATCAAGTATGTGTCCAGCTATCTACAAATAAACCTACCTAAAATTTTACTTTACAAAACTAAACCCAGCCCTCTCCCTACATCCCAACAATAAAAATATAAATTTTAAAAATCAAATATTTAATATTTAAATACTGGTCAGCAATCCTGCATTGTTTAATTTTTACTTTACTTTTTGTTTATTAATTACTAAACTTCATTCCATCAGCAAACAGGCAGGACGCCCACGAAGTAGCCGCTACCGGCGTAAGAAGAGGTAGATGATTTGCTCAGACA
>NZ_CAWNQF010000042.1:0-476 GCF_963876465.1 Xenorhabdus sp. KK7.4 | reverse complement strand
TGATAAAAAATCTTGAGGAGAAAAAACAGCACTACGATAATTTACTAGAAGAATTATTACATAAAAAAAAGCAAAAGAAAGTATAGGAAAGAGTCATTTCATGATTTTTTCCTTATTTATCAAATTAATGATTATTAATTCAGATAATGTTATTTCTAAATATCGCTACCCATAATTAATTAGCTAAATAGATAGCCTTATCAAGTATGTGCCCAGCTATCTACAAATAAACCTACCTAAAAATTTACTTTACAAAACTAAACCCAGCTCTCCCCCTACATCCCAACAATAAAAATATAAATTATAAAAAATCAAATGGTTAATATTTAAATACTGCCCGGCAATCCTGTATTTGTTTAATTTTTACTTTACTTTTAGTTTATTAATTACTAAACTTCATTCCATCAGCAAACAGGCAGGACGCCCACGAAGTAGCCGCTACCGGCGTAAGAAGAGGTAGATGATTTGCTCAGACA
>NZ_CAWNQF010000041.1:0-487 GCF_963876465.1 Xenorhabdus sp. KK7.4 | reverse complement strand
CATGGTCTGCATCTGTTCCCGTTGTGCTGCTGTCATCTCCCCCTGACAGGTGCCGGTGAAAATCAGCACCTGTTTTGGGGTATTCAACAACATCATTAACTGATGTACCGGACCACTTGGGGCACGCCAGCGAAATTCAAAGGTCTCGGTCTCAAAACCGTTCAGTTCACCGGATTCATGGGTTATCGCGTCATAATCTTTCAGTTGCTTGCTGATGGCGGTCATTTCCCGCTCGGCAAACTGACTGAATGCCAGCCCCCACGGCAGATTGTCACGGGAGAGGGTGAAACTGGTGCCATTTTTTTCATCGGTACTGTTCAAGACCAGAATACTGGCATCCTGCCAGCTGGCGGGCAGCATAATCGTGCCCTGATTGAAGTGGAAAGGAGCGAGATCAAGTTGGTTGTTCATGGAAGTTCCTTTTTACTTTCTGCAAGTTAAAAATCAAAATGCGTTATTTGTTGATGTTAACCTGACCGCCTAATAC
>NZ_CAWNQF010000040.1:0-489 GCF_963876465.1 Xenorhabdus sp. KK7.4 | reverse complement strand
TTTGGACAATTTTTCTCATTTGACGCCGCTCATTGCGCGGAATTGGTGGTACGATGGCCATAACTCAGTCCTTCCTTTTTGTGTTTTTTTGGTTTTGCGGTTAAAAAGTTCGCAAAAATAGGACTGAGTTTCTTTGATTCGCCTACCATTTTGAAAAGCTATTTAGGATGCTACTGATAATGTGCGGGCGCAGTATTTCCATATTAACGCCTCAATAGAGCAGAGCCGGGAAAGCCGCCAAATGGCAATTGGGCATTTTCACCGAACCGCAGTTTATAATCATTCATCAGTCCACCGCATACATCCTTTGACGGATCATCCGTTGGGTTGCCCTCTTCATCAAAGTAGCGTGTCCCTGTGTAGTTACAGGGGGATTTGCGATACAGGCCACGCATACACCATGTACACAGGCTATGGATTTGGCGTGTGGGGATCTGAATGCCCTGCAAGTCTGCCGGGGAAGATAACGCAAACTGAACGCTTTCATTG
>NZ_CAWNQF010000039.1:0-508 GCF_963876465.1 Xenorhabdus sp. KK7.4 | reverse complement strand
GGTGAAGTCGTAACAAGGTAACCGTAGGGGAACCTGCGGTTGGATCACCTCCTTAACCTATGATGGTGAAATGTGAGTGTTCACACAGATTGTCTGATGAAAGATACAAGAGACGGTATCGGCATAGGCTTGTAGCTCAGGTGGTTAGAGCGCACCCCTGATAAGGGTGAGGTCGGTGGTTCAAGTCCACTCAGGCCTACCAATTCTTGCTTATACGGCGTGTAATCGCGGGGGTAAGTGAGATGGCTGTGCAATACGATACATCGATGGGGCTATAGCTCAGCTGGGAGAGCGCCTGCCTTGCACGCAGGAGGTCAGCGGTTCGATCCCGCTTAGCTCCACCATTCTACGCCTCTTGGCTATCACATTTCAAAATGTATTGAGACAGCTCAGTATATTGTGAAATTATTGCTCTTTAACAATCTGGAACAAGCTGAAAATTTGAAACACTCAGTAGGGTGTCATATGACAACTATTGAGGAGTCTCTCAATACCCCAATCCGAAGAC
>NZ_CAWNQF010000038.1:0-518 GCF_963876465.1 Xenorhabdus sp. KK7.4 | reverse complement strand
GTAATAGTTTCGGGGCCTCTAATGCAGCGTTTACCCTGTAGTGAGGAAGTAAACATGATAAGTATACCACTTAACGAGCCGAGTAAAACTATCAGTGTTTCATTTTATGGTTCAGATCTATATATCGTTAATTATAATGGCGAGCCTTACGTGCCAATGAGACCCATTGTTGAAGGTATGGGGTTAAACTGGAAAAGCCAATTAACAAAATTAAAACAACGGTTTAATAAAGGTATAGTGATTTCCACCATACCTACAAAATGCGGTTCACGGTCAATGATCTGCCTCGCACTCCGTAAACTGACCGGTTGGTTAACAACCATTTATCCCAACAAAGTTAAACCTGAAATCAGAGATAACGTTATCCGCTATCAGGAAGAGTGTGACGATGCTCTTTATGAATACTGGACAAAAGAGGTAGTAAAAGCAAAAGAACAAACGCCCCTTCAGCAATCTGACTTTAAATATATTATCAGAATGGAGGTTTACAATAGCCATCAAAATGAAAGAAATATATT
>NZ_CAWNQF010000037.1:0-567 GCF_963876465.1 Xenorhabdus sp. KK7.4 | reverse complement strand
TTCAGATTATCGATAAAGCTGGCTGAGTGGTCGCAGCCATCATCCGTAATATCACGCCGATCAAGGATCAATTTGTTGACATCATTTTCGTTGCTCATGTGGTCTTGCCTCGTTTTGGGTTTTTCCGCTTTTGGTCAGAAAGCGTTTTACTATTGGTCAGTGTGTTACTCTTTCGCCGCTTGTTCTGCGGCCTGTTTCCAAATCCCCCGCCAAGCGGCTAATGCCGGGACTTCGCTCATTCGCCCTATTCCCGCTTTACGGGCCAGTTGTTGCGCCAGCGCCTGAATACGGTTCGTCGGTGTCCAGCCGGTTGAAAACAGCAATCGGAACGTGGCATCACGCTCTACAGTGTCAATGGTGATGGCCGTTTCTCCGGCTTTTAGCCAGCGTCCGTTAATACAGGCAGGACGTCCCGCTTTGTCCCATTTACACGCCTTGTCGAAATATTCCGTACAGTTCTCCGGGCCGAACAGGGTCTTCGGGCGTAAGTAATCCCGCATCTTGCCATCATCCCGCCACTTGGTGGTCAGGTAGTCAGTGATCAACATCAGGTCTTCCACCGAATAC
>NZ_CAWNQF010000036.1:0-567 GCF_963876465.1 Xenorhabdus sp. KK7.4 | reverse complement strand
TTCAGATTATCGATAAAGCTGGCTGAGTGGTCGCAGCCATCATCCGTAATATCACGCCGATCAAGGATCAATTTGTTGACATCATTTTCGTTGCTCATGGGGTCTTGCCTCGTTTTGGGTTTTTCCGCTTTTGGTCAGAAAGCGTTTTACTATTGGTCAGTATTTTGCTCTTTCGCCGCTTGTTCTGCGGCCTGTTTCCAAATCCCGCGCCAAGCCGCTAATGCCGGGACTTCACTCATCCGTCCTATTCCGGCTTTACGTGCCAGTTGTTGCGCCAATTCCTGAATACGGTTCGTCGGTGTCCAGCCAGTTGAAAACAGCAATCGGAACGTGGCATCACGCTCTACGGTATCAATGGTGATGGCCGTTTCGCCGGCTTTTAGCCAGCGCCCGTTAACACAGGCAGGTCTTCCTGCTTTGTCCCACTTACACGCCTTGTCGAAATATTCCGTACAGTTCTCCGGGCCAAACAGGGTCTTCGGGCGTAAGTAATCCCGCATCTTGCCATCATCCCGCCACTTGGTGGTCAGGTAGTCAGTGATCAACATCAGGTCTTCCACCGAATAC
>NZ_CAWNQF010000035.1:0-141189 GCF_963876465.1 Xenorhabdus sp. KK7.4 | reverse complement strand
TTGTAAAAAACCTCGGTTTTATAGAACAGAAAACGGGAACATCGACAAAAACAGTTATCAGCCAAAAAATCGCCACCGATTCATTTGCCAGAAAAGAATTATATGCGGAGACACCAAAGAGCAGTGTGATTAAGACTCCGAATAAATCAGCCAGTCTTGAAATTGGTGAACCGAGCTGGTTAGCATTGAAAAATGAGGCCACAGGTAACGTTACATTTGCTGTAGACAGTTTAGGTAACATTAGAAACGGGTTAGTTGGCATAGTTGCGGGCGGTACTGGTGCGAAAACAGCGGAACAAGCGCGAGTTAACTTAGGGTTAGCGGAAACAGTAGAGCAAGCGAAAAATGCAGTTCCCAAATCATCGATTACACAATTCTCAGGAAATTCTCCTGAACAAGTAATGAGTCAAAAAGTAGTAACCTCTTTGGTTAGTGAGCGTATTACAAAATCAGAAGCTGATGGTAAATATCAATTAAAAGGCAGTTTTGGATTTGGCGGAAATGGAGGTACTAATTTTGGTAAAAATAATAATGAATTTTTAGCTTGGATACGCCGAAGTAATGCAAGTCCTGAATTTTTCAGAAATTCGATAAATTCTGATTATACACATATACATGGTGCCGGACTTTTATTAAAAGCAGCTGATGTCTATGCATCGCTTTCGGTCAATTATGCTACAGCTCGTGTCAAAATAGTTGCAGGAAATAATTCAGGTACTGCTAATTCACCTGTTAAAGAACTAGCTTTTACTGATGATAGTTATAATAAATCCGAATCGGATAACCGTTTTATTCGCCTGAATACGAATACTAAAACATCGGGATATATTTTATCCAAAGCAGCTAATATTTATGACGATCCTAGTTCACGTGATTTAGGACGCTCAGGTTTTTTAAGACCGAATGGTGTTGATAATCTCGGTTCATTAGCGATTCACGTAGCTCACCCTTTAGTAGATGGGCCAAAGCACTCCAGAGGTATTTCTTTTTCTTATGGAAGTAGTGGTAGTGAGAGATTTAGAATATCTACATATGCTTTTGATGAGAATGGAAAGTTTCAAGGACAAAAACGTATATTAACAGAGGATGATAAAGATTCACTAGGCAGTGTGCCTGTTGGTGTACCCTTACCATGGCCACAGGCTAACCCACCTTCTGGTTATTTAATCTGTAATGGCGAGCGTTTTGACAAAGCTAAATGCCCTCAATTAGCAAAAGCATATCCATCGGGATTTTTACCCGATCTACGTGGTGAGTTTATCCGTGGTTTAGATGCTGGACGTAATGTCGATTCAGGAAGGAAAATATTGTCCTCTCAAGAGGGAAGTATACAGAGTCATACTCACTCCGGTGTGTTTACTGGTGCATTTGAAAGAGAATCCGGTGGACGAGGTGGCTGGGGAGCTGTAAACACTAACGGAAATACCTCTGCAACTGGAGGAAATGAAACCCGTCCTCGTAATATCGCATTTTTATATATAGTTAAAGCTGCTTAATATTTTATAACGTAGCCTTAAATAAGAGAATTATTTAGGGCTATAAATAAACACATTATTATGATAACATGGTTCAAATTTAAGCTTTAAAAGCGACTGGGCAATGGGCAATGGGCAATGGGCAATGGGCAATGGGTAAAATTATTGTTAATGGAGTTTTGAATCATAAGTTTATATCAGAATATGCTTATGATTTCGAAGAAATTATAAGCAACAGAGTAAATCCAGATTCAATTAACGATAGATATTATCGAAAAGGAAAAGCTTGTTGGGTTCTTCAAACTTTAATTAATCTAAAATATTATTTTCCTGATTATTTGGACATTACATTAACTAATGAAGTTCGTGAAGATGCTATAAATATATTGCATTATGATGACTTTAGCTTAAAAACGAAGCCATGGAAAGGAACTACTATAGTTTGTCAAGCTGATAGGCCTCCAATATCTGGAGCTGATTTAATTATTGTCCAAAATCCACTACAAGCTCAAAATGGAAATATTTTCATCCCTCATTGGCCACAACCCGGATTAAAACCTAGGTCTAAATACCATCGTGAAATAAAAACAATTGGGTTTTTTGGGCATGAAGATGCATTACCTGAGTTTTTTTTCGATGAAAACTTACTAAGATCTCTAAAAGATAGAGGTATTACATTTATAAAATCAACTAAGAATTGGAATGATTATACAAATATAGATATTGCGATAAGCTTTAGGAAAAATAGTTCGTTAGAGCTTATAAGGAAACCCGCTAGCAAACTTATTAATGCATGGAGTGCTGGTTGCCCTTTAATTTGTGATGATGAGCCATCAATGAGAGCCATAAGATTAAATAAGTTAGATTATTTAATTGCAAAAACACCAAAACAGTTTATAGATGCAGTGGATAGTTTAATTGATCACCCTGATTTATATTTATCTATGGTATCAAATGGAAAAGATAGAATTAAAGAGTATAACCGCGAGTCTACAGTTAAAAAATGGCTTCAATTAATAGAAAAAATTAATAAAAAAGAAAAAAAACATAAAGTAACGAGAGCAAAAAATTTTTTTAAATTTTACCTTTGTAAAAAATACCTTCCAGAATAAAAAAGGGGCATTTCGCCCCATTTTTTATTCTGGTTTTGTTGGCCAATCAATTTTTTTGATATCTGAAATATCAAGTTCAATCAATTTGATACTATACACTTCCCATTCACGTAATAGTGATATTTCCTCTTGTGAAGCCATATTAAGTCGAACTTTGCGCTCCAGTTTAACAATTTTTTGCTCAGCTTCATTTAGCAGAGATTGTTTTTGGTCTTCTAGTTGTTGTAAGTCATGCTTTTGTTTTTCGACCAGATCCGTTACCCACTGTTTGCCATCCCATTTATCAAATGAAGTTTTAGGTTCTAATAGAGTGAGTTCAGAAGATAATTCTCCAATTGATTCTATACTCTTTGCTTGCTGGGTTTTAATATGATAAGCAGTTTTTCCTCGAAAATCAGGTACATTAACCCATGATTTCTCATCTATACTACGACACACTGCAATATCAGCTGAGTTAGGTACTTCAGGTGCATCCAAATATGCGCCAGCAGATAAACTGACACCAATAACAGTGCGTTCCATATCTGCACAAATATATTCTCTTGTTTCGGTATTAGCACGGTAAACCATTACCCAGCCATTAGAAGTTGCAAAACCATTATTATCAAATGTTGGTGTATTAAGATTTGTTGTATATTTCATTATGCTGCTCTCACTATATATAAAAATGCGATGTTACGGGGACGAGTTTCATTTTCACCAAATTCACCCGATTTTGTATTCCCCTGTCTTTGCCAGTTTCCTCTTCCAACATAGGATGATGCTGAACCTGCATCATTTATTTCAATAAGATGGCTATGCTGTTGGATAGCAAAATTTTGCCATGATAAAATTTGTCGCCCTGAATCAACATTTCTTCCTGAATCTAAACCACGAATGAACTCACCACGTAAGTCTGGTAATTTCCCAGATTGATAAGCCAATCCTAATTTAGGATAAGTTTCTTTATTAAAAGATTGCCCATTACAAACTAAATAACCAGAAGGTGGGTTAGCTTGAGGCCATGGTAAAGGTACACCGACAGGAGTATTGCTACTATTGATAATGTCATCCGTTGTAGCAACAGTTCCATCTTTTTGAGGAAAAGATAATACCCATTGATTTTTATTCTCATTATTTCGTTGAACAAAATAAATACCTTTTCCATCCTGAGTGGTTTCCAACAATATATAATCATTCGTGTCTTGGTGTAAAAATTGAACTCTTCCATACCCATTATGTCGAATCGTATTCCTCAAATAAGAATTTATTGTACCGGGACAATATAACTCTGCATTGTTAGAAAAAATCCAATCCGCTCCACCATCATAACCATTATTAATATGTACTCCATCACCATCTTTATCTTTATATATCCAAGCTCGTGTTCGTCCATCATCATCTCTAAGTGCAAAGTGTTGCCTTCCATCACCTTGAGACGCAACAACATTAGAAGCATTTATTTCTCCATTTAACTTTCCACCGGTTATAGAAAATGCACCAATATCAGCAGCAGAGGGTTTATTTTGTGGCGTATAAGCTCGCACCCAATCCCCATCAGGTTTTCGTTCCCACAACTCTTTTCCACCAATCCAGCCAGTTGCTTCAATATCGCTGGAAACATTCACTTTTCCTTCAATTTTTCCGCCAGTTTTAGGATAAGCATTCTTAGCCAAATTGATGGTTTCTGCATAATCATGGCCATAAGGCAGAACGGTATCGTTGTATTCTTTTCCTAGCAGAGGATCATCAATGGCATAAGATTTCACCATCCATTTAATTTCAAATTTATTGTGTGGCTGTATTGATTGATGCGCCTCGATTTCTCCTTCTTCTCGGGAATAGTGAATACCACCAAAATTACTGGTGACATGATAAGTTAAACCGCCCCGTAAATAACAACCACTAAATACAGGAGACTGAACAATATCGCCAGATTTTACACCTTCGTAAAGAGGATATTTATCGTCGATTGGTCGTGCAATACTCATCATACGATAATGGATACTTTTGACCGTATTACGATAAGTTTGACGAATGCGTTTAATATTCAGGTATTGAGCATCTCCCCCCCATGCAACTTCACTGCCTTCTATTTGAAGCTGAAGCCCCGCCAGATGTGTGACACCTTCTCCAAATGGTTTTTTTTCCCAATCTTCAGAGTAAGTACGGTGTAGGGTCAGCCATGCATTGGCTCCACCGTAATTATGTGGAAAACGCCACCACACCGGATAATAGCGGTCACTGCTTAATCCGGTCAGGTCAATAGTCGTGTTAAAACGCGGTTCAACCTGAATTTCTTCCGCAGTCGGTTTATTCTGAGGGCTGTAGGCTCGTACCCAGCCACCATCAGCCTTACGTTCCCAGAGTTCTTTGCCTCCAATCCAGCCGGTTGCTTCGATATCGCTGGCCACATCCACCTTGCCTTCGATTTTGCCACCGGTTTTGGGATACGCATTTTGAGCTTGGTTTCTGGTTTCCGTTAACCCGAGGTTTTTTACAATCCTAGATTTTTATGATCCCATCTAAGATCCAGCGCCTCTAAACTCAAAAACCAAAAATTGATGGAAGAAACGCTCCCATTTCCCCCATCAAAAAACAACCAAAACTTAGAATTACTGCTAACACTACGAAAAAGAATAAATTTTGAGCGGATTTACGGGCAGAAAACAAAGTAGCTATTCAGCTAGCCAAAGACATTTTCCATTAAAATAACCACTTTCTCGATCCATTTTAAAAAAACAAAAACAAAGGCTATCAACTTGATTAATAAATAAAATATCAAACCATATTTGTACCTCCTTTCACACACCGCCAATCGAATGATTTCCCTCACCTGATCCGCCAATATATGCCCACACCTTAACAGGAGAGAACGCTAATATGGCACAAGATTATCATCACGGAGTCCGTGTACAGGAAATTAACGAAGGTACTCGTACCATCACTACCGTTAGCACCGCTATCGTAGGTATGGTTTGTACTGGTCCTGACGCAGACGCAAAAATATTTCCATTAAATACTCCGGTTCTGCTTACTGACGTTATGAGCGCCAGTGGCAAAGCCGGGCAAAAAGGCACTTTGTCCGCATCACTGAAAGCAATCGCTGCTCAGGCTCTGCCTGTGACTGTAGTTGTTCGTGTGGAAGAGGGCGAATCTGAAGAAGCAACTATTTCTAACATTATCGGTGGTGTTACCGAAGCTGGTAAGAAAACCGGTATGCAGGCACTGTTGGCGGCACAAAGCCAGCTCGGTGTTAAACCACGTATTCTGGGTGTTCCGGGTCTGGATTCAAAAGCAGTGGCTTCTGAACTGGCAAGCGTTGCCCAGAAACTGAAAGCAATGGCGTATGTCAGCGCTTATGGCTGCAAAAATATCTCTGAAGTTATCAAATATCGTGACAACTTCAATCAACGTGAATTGATGCTGATTTGGCCTGACTTCCTGAGCTGGGATACTGTTACTAACAGCGAATCTATCGCGTTTGCAACTGCTCGTGCTCTGGGTCTGCGCGCCAAAATTGACGAAGAAACCGGCTGGCATAAAACCCTGTCCAACGTGGGCGTTAATGGTGTGACTGGTTTGTCTGCTGATGTCTTCTGGGATCTGCAAGATACTGCGACTGACGCTGATTTGCTGAACAAAAGTGGTGTTACTACCCTGATCCGCAAAAACGGTTTTCGTTTCTGGGGTTCCCGCACTTGTTCTGATGATGCGCTGTTCCAATTCGAAAGCTACACCCGTACCGCACAGGTTCTGGGTGACACCATGGCTGATGCACACATGTGGGCAATTGACAAACCACTGACTCCATCACTGGTACGCGACATTATTGAAGGCATCAATGCTAAGTTCCGCGAACTGAAAGCGGGTGGTTACATCATTGATGGTCGTTGCTGGTATGACGACAAAATCAACGATAAAGACACCCTGAAGGCAGGCAAACTGACCATCGATTACGACTATACACCTGTACCGCCACTGGAAAACATGATGTTACGCCAGCGCATTACAGATAGTTACCTGATGGATTTCGCGAAAAGTATCAATAAATAAGGGGCTAACTGATGGCATTACCTCGCAAACTTAAGTACCTGAACTTGTTCAACGATGGCAACAATTATCAGGGTATTGTGGAAGAACTGACGCTTCCTAAACTGAGTCGCAAACTGGAAGCCTACCGTGGCGCCGGTATGAACGGCAGCGCAATGGTGGATCTGGGTCTGGATGAAGGCGCACTGGATGCAGAATTCACTTTAGGTGGTATCGAATCTCAGCTGTACAAACAGTGGGGCATTGCACAAGTCGATGGCGTCATGCTGCGCTTTGCTGGCTCTTTTGAGCGCGAAGACACAGGTGATGTGGTTGCAGTTGAAGTTGTGATGCGTGGCCGCTTCCAGGAGTTCGATCACGGTACTTATAAACAAGGCGACAACACACAAACCAAAATTACCGCTAAAAACACTTACTTCAAACTGACCTGGGATGGCGAGGAACTGATTGAAATCGATACCGTCAACATGGTTGAAAAAGTGGGCGGAGAAGATCGTCTGGCACAACATCGCCGCGCTATCGGTCTTTTTTAATCGCTCTTTTAATTAGCAAATTTTAAAACTTATTCCCTGTCTCACCCAGCATATTTTCGGCTGAGGCAGGTTTTTACTCGGATAAACAAGGTTGAATTATGACTGAAGCACTGAAAACTCAAAATGAAGATCTGCGCACAATCGAACTGGAAGCTCCACTGGCGCGAGGCAACGGAAAAATCACGGAAGTGACGGTACGTAAACCTACCAGTGGTGCGCTGCGCGGTGCTCGTTTACAGGCACTGCTGGAAATGGATGTGGACTCTATGTTGCTGATTCTGCCACGTGTCACCACACCTGCATTGACCAAGAATGACCTGATGATGATGTCACCCGGTGATCTGATTAATCTCAGTGTGGAGGTGGTCAATTTTTTGTTGCCGAAGTCGGTCAAGTCCGATTCCCAGAACGATTAACCGTTGATGAACTGGTGGCAGATATTGCCACCGTTTTTCACTGGAGACCGGCAGATACAGATGAAATGTCACTGTCGGAATTATTGGACTGGCGACATCGGGCCATTTTAAGAAGTGGTGCAGAAAATGAGTAATGTACAGTCACAGCTTGATAAGGTACTAAGTACCGTTAGTAAGCTGACCAGTTCCTTTAAATCTTTTCAACGGCCTCAGAAAAAACTGGTGGATACAACAGATAAAATTCATAACCAGTTTAAAAAGCTTAATAAAACCGTTGAAAGTTTAAAACCTATTGTCGGATATGCGCAGGAAACTGCGCGTATGCGTGCCGATCTTAAAGCCTATAATCAAACAATTAAGCAATCTCTCTCTGCACAGCAGAATTCCTCAAGAATGACGCAGGTGAGTGCTGCGAGTCAATCAGTCAACATTACTCAAATAACTCAGAGTGTCAGCCAAGTAAATTCATCTAGCAAGAAAAGTGAAGTTAATCTTGGTGTCACTGGGAATATAACTAACAACTTCACCTTGTTAGATACATTAATTATTAATATCAACGCCAGAATAAAGATTTTCGGTAATGTTGGCATAAGGGTTTTTAGTTCGTTAAAAGTAGGTGTTCGTATATTTTATTCATTATCCATTAATATATTTAGCTCATTGGGTATGAGATTAAATATTTTTGGTAAGTTAGGGGTACGGATATTTGGCTCACTGAAGATAAATCTGAATATATTTGGTCGGCTGGGAATTAGAACCTTCGGCTCTTTAAGGATTGGACTGAGTATCTTTGGACAATTAGGTCTGCGAATATTTGGCTCATTGAAGATAAGTCTGAATATATTTGGTCGGCTGGGAATTAGAACCTTCGGCTCTTTAAGGATTGGACTGAGTATCTTTGGACAATTAGGTCTGCGAATATTTGGTTCATTGAAGATAAGTCTGAATATATTTGGTCGGCTGGGAATTAGAACCTTCGGCTCTTTAAGGATTGGACTGAGTATCTTTGGACAATTAGGTCTACGAATATTTGGCTCTTTGCGAATAGGTTTGAATATATTTGGTCAGCTGGGAATTAGAATCTTCGGCTCTTTAAGGGTTGGACTGAGTACCTTTGGACAATTAGGTCTACGAATATTTGGTTCGTTGCGAATAAGTCTGAATATATTTGGTCAGCTGGGAATTAGAACCTTCGGCTCTTTAAAGATTGGACTGAGTATCTTTGGACAATTAGGTCTGCGAATATTTGGTTCGTTGCGAATAAGTCTGAATATATTTGGTCAGCTGGGAATTAGAACCTTCGGCTCTTTAAAGATTGGACTGAGTATCTTTGGACAATTAGGTCTGCGAATATTTGGTTCGTTGCGAATAAGTCTGAATATATTTGGTCAGCTGGGAATTAGAACCTTCGGCTCTTTAAAGATTGGACTGAGTATCTTTGGACAATTAGGTCTGCGAATATTTGGTTCGTTGCGAATAAGTCTGAATATATTTGGTCAGCTGGGAATTAGAACCTTCGGCTCTTTAAAGATTGGACTGAGTATCTTTGGACAATTAGGTCTGCGAATATTTGGCTCGTTGCGAATAGGTTTGAATATATTTGGTCGGCTGGGAATTAGAACCTTCGGCTCTTTAAGGATTGGACTGAGTATCTTTGGACAATTAGGTCTGCGAATATTTGGCTCGTTGCGAATAGGTTTGAATATATTTGGTCAGCTGGGGATTAGAACCTTCAGCTCTTTAAAGATTGGACTGAGTATCTTTGGACAGTTAGGTCTACGAATATTTGGCTCGTTGCGAATAGGTTTGAATATATTTGGTCAGCTGGGAATTAGAATCTTCGGCTCTTTAAGGATTGGACTGAGTATCTTTGGACAATTAGGTCTACGAATATTTGGCTCGTTGCGAATAGGTTTGAATATATTTGGTCAGCTGGGAATTAGAACCTTCGGCTCTTTAAGGGTTGGAGTAAATATATTTGGACAATTAGGAATTAGAATCTTTGCTTCGTTAAGGTTTAGCTTAGGTTTATTTGCCCAAGCTGGCGTCAGGCTCTTTGGCTCTTTACGCGTCAGTCTGCGTATTCTGGGGCAGATAGGTATTCAGGCATTTGCTTCGTTAAGGTTTAGCTTAGGTTTATTTGCCCAAGCTGGCGTCAGGCTCTTTGGCTCTTTACGCGTCAGCCTGCGTATTTTGGGGCAGATAGGTATTCAGGCGTTTGCTTCGTTAAGGTTTAGCTTAAATATCTTTGGTCAGATAGGTGTAAGAATATTTGCTTCTTTAGGAATGAGCTTGAATATTCTGGGTAGTATTGGTGCAAGAGTTTTCGGATTTCTTGGAACTGCCTTCGGAACATTATTTAATAAAGGCGGGAAAAACGATGCATTTGGGCAACCAAGGCGAGATATAGGTGCATTAGGTAATATTGGTCAAAAGGTTTTTGGATTTTTAGGCAATAGCATAAATATTCTGTCAAATATTGGCACAAAAGGTTTAGGCCTTTTAGGTAATGCATTTAGTGGTATTGGACGGGCAATAATGGTTGTCGGGCGCGTTATGATGGCGAATCCAATCCTTGCCATTATTGGTGTCATTTCAATGGCTGCTATTTATATTTGGCAGAATTGGGAGTCATTGGGGCCGAAATTTATGGCTTTATGGGATAGTGTGAAAAATATCTTCAGTGGTGCCTGGGAAGGAATTAAAAACCTTGTCAGTATGGCGTGGGAAGGTATTAAGAGCTTTTTCATGGATGGTGGCTTAATTGGCATTATCTACAATAACTGGGACACGATTAAACAAAGTGCTTCGGAAGCCTGGGAATGGGTCAAGTCAACAATCAGTGGTGCCTGGGAGTCAGTTAAACAGAATACATCTGAAATTTGGGAAAGTGTCAAAAAATCAATCTCAGATAAATGGGATGAAATTGTTGCCGATGTTCAGGCTATTCCAGAGAAATTAAAAACTGCCGGTTCGGATATGATCGATAATCTGTTGACTGGTATTCAGGAAAAATGGGAAGCACTGAAAGGTAAGATTTCTGCTATTACTGACGTCTTCACATCATGGTGGAAAGGCGATGAGAAAAAGGAAGTTGCACTAAAGAAAACAGAGGAAATTACTAAAAATGAAACGGCTCAGCAGGCTAAACAAGTACAGCCGCCCCTATACGATAAAGGTGGCTATGTCCCTGCTGGAAAAACAGCCATTGTTGGAGAACGCGGTCCTGAACTTGTTAGTGGCGGGGCAAGTGTTACTAGTCGTTTAGATACGGCGAAGTATGCAGCCGTGGGCGTTGCCATCAGCGCTATGTCATTACCTGTTGCAGCGCAGGACGCACCGTTACATGCACAAAGTCTGCCTGCTCATGCCTATGAGGAAGTTCAGGCAAAACAGGGGCGAAGCCAGCCACAGCAATTTAGTGGTGCAGCACCGCAATATAACATTTATGTCTATGGCTCTCAGGGACAGTCCGCGCAGGATATCGCCCGAATGGTCAGGCAGGAACTGGAACAAAGGGAACGTATGCAGCAAGCCCGTATGCGTAGCTCACTTTCTGACAGAGGAGAAGATTTCTGATGATGGCAGCACTTGGTTTATTTGTTTTTATGCTGAAAACCACGCCATACCAAAGTTTTCAACATAAACAAAGTTGGAGACATGCCTTCAATAGCCGTGTGGGAGCACGGCCTGCATGGCAATTTGTGGGTCCGGATAACGATACAGTAACGTTATCTGGAGATCTTTATCCTGAACTGACAGGTGGCTCCTTGTCGCTAATAGCATTGAAATTGATGGCTGATAGTGGCAAAGCATGGTCTTTGATTGATGGTAGTGGCGCAATTTATGGCATGTTTGTTATTGAAAGCATTGATCAAACAAAAACGGAATTTATGTCAGGTGGTGCGCCCCGTAAAATCAGCTTTACGCTAACACTACGGCGTGTTGATAACAATCTGTTGGAGATGTTGGGCGATTTGCAGCAACAGCTGACGGATATTAAAGGCAAAATGCCTAACTCATGGGATGAGCTTTCGAAACTGAAGGATGACGGTATAAAGACAGTTAAGGAGTTCTTCTCATGATCGATTTCAAACAGTGGGTACCAAATACAGGTTGGATACCTCAATTCGATTTGATTACAGGCAAAGAGGGAGCACCAGCTTTTCGCTTAGAAATCGATAATAAGGATATTACCGGAAAAATACAGTCACGTTTAATGTCTTTATCTCTGACGGATAATAGAGGAGGGGAATCAGATCAGCTTGATATTGAACTGGATGATGCAAATGGTGAACTCAAACTGCCATCAAGAGGCAATATTTTGACATTGGAATTGGGGTGGCATGGCTACCCTTTAACCCCAAAAGGAAAATTCGTTGTTGATGAAATTGAACATGTTGGTGCTCCTGATCGAGTAACCATACGTGCCCGCAGTGTTGATTTACGTGGTTATCTGAACGTTAAGCGCGAGTTGTCTTACCATCAACACACGTTAGAAACTATAGTTAGTACGGTTGCGACAAGAAATCAACTGAACTTTAAGGTTAGTGATACTTTAAAAAACATCACCGTGCATATCGATCAGACTAATGAATCTGACGTAAGCTTTTTGACTAGAGTAGCGAAGCAGGAAGGGGCGATTGCATCGGTCAAAAATGGCGAATTGTTGTTTATTCGTCAAGGAGAGAATGAAACAGGCAGTGGTACGCCTATTCCTCCGGTCAAAATTATCCGTAATTCTGGCGATAATCACAGATTTACACTATCAGATCGTGAGTCTTACACCGGAGTAATAGCGCAGTGGCTGGATACACGTACAACGGCTAAACAGACGGTGGAGTATAAGCGGAGAGAATCCAAAAGTGCCAAGGTTGAAGTATCAGTTCAATATGAAAGTACTAAAACGGATACGACAAAAAATAAGCCATCAAATAAAGAGCCACCTAAAAAAGAAGGAGGTTCTAAAAACAAAGACAAAAAATTCCCGGAAAAGGAGAAAGGAAAGCCTAAACATAAATCAGGGAGGGTGGATCTATCAAAAAGGGGAGCAAAAAAGCATAAACCTTCTTATGTTCAGCCCGCTCGTAAAGGAGAAAAGAGAAGTGACAAGAGCTTTAGCGTTGATGGAAGTTTTTCTTATGAAGAACAACAAGAGTCTGTAGTTGAACATGAACAAGTAACCACAGAACAACAAAAATCCAAGCAATATTTGCAAGGTTCAAGTGAAAATGTTCTGACTCTTTCTCGTATATATTCCAGCAAAGAAGAGGCAGGACGTGCAGCTGAAGCAGCTTGGAAAAAATTACAGCGAGGTGTAGCACAGTTCTCTATTACTTTAGCGAAAGGGCGTGCTGAGCTTTATCCTGAAATGCCAGTGCATATTGAGGGATTTAAAAAAGAAATCGACGGCACTGACTGGACAATCGTTAAAGTCACTCACAACCTTAATGACAGTGGTTTCACAACCTCATTAGATCTTGAGGTTAAACTTGATGAGGTCGAAATTAAACCAGAAGCGAAAGATCCCAAAATAAACACTTGATCTCGATATGAGATCTTTGATATATTGTTCACCAGACGAGATGGTGTTATTTCAAGACTGTTATTCCAAGAACAATGCTTTCAAGAAAGGTGAACAATTATGATTAAGTGTCCTCTTTGTAATCAATCAGCGCATACCCGTAGTAGCTTTGAGCATTCAAGCCAAACAAAAGAGCGCTATAACCAATGCCAGAATATCAATTGTGGGGCAACGTTCGTCAGCCATGAAACGTTTGTGCGCTTTATTTCTAAGCCAGGCGATGTTGAAAGTGTTACGCCGCATCCGAGGGCAAAAACTAAGAGACAACCTCGCCAGAAAGCTGCGCCACAAGCTGCTGTCACCCAATAAATAATAAAAAACCTTGCTCCAGTTTTTGCCACCTTTACGGTGGCTTTTTTTATGGATATTGATAATTAAAAGTTCTCTTATTGAGAACTTTATGGTTGAGGAACAACAAAAAACAATGTCTTCATGAGACGCCCGCTTTTCAGCGTAGCAGGCGTCAGTCTATGGCAGGATTACTTCTGAGATTCCGCCTGTAAAATCCTTTGCATCTCATCCTTTATATGGAGTTTTTCTTTTTTTAATCGCACGACTTTTTCGTTATAGCCAGCCCCATTAGGGCCTTCAAGCTGCGATATTTCATGGTCAAGGCGGTTATGTTTTTCAAACAAGGATTGGAAACGAGGGTGGGAGTCTTTCAGGTTGGATACTAAATCACGATCTTCTGCAAATTCTGGAAACATGGGACCTCCAATTACGAAGTTTACTACCACACTATGAGTGTAGCAGCCCATTGTAATACCAGATTTGAGAGATATCACATAAAAAATATTTTATAAAAATGGTGTATCTCTATGATTGTTAATGTAAATTTATTCTCTACTGAGGGAGGTGTTATTTCCTTTTAAAATAATAGTGGTAAAAATCAGTACCTTGCCAAAAAAGCATAATTTATTACTGAATTTTCGCTGTTATGATTCTCTTGCGTTGTTAAACATACCAAGAGGTGAAAAAATGAAAAAGTATCTACTTGCTTTAGCTGCTATGAGCGTTTCTGTTTATGCCCAGGCTGATAAAACTAATGACCTGGTTCCATTCCCTGAACCTTCAGAGGGCATGGTTCGCAGTGTAATTACGCTATCACCTGAAAAGGACGAAAATAATTACATGGTCGAATTGATGATTGGCAAAAGTATGATGGTAGATTGCAATCATCACTGGTTTGGTGGAAAGCTTGAAACCAAAAATATCGATGGTTGGGGATACAATTATTATGAATTGGATAAAGTAGCTGGTCCAATGTCAACCAAAATGGCCTGTGCAGATCAGAAAAAAACCATGAAGTTCGTGACAGTGAATTTAGATAAGGATGCATTTATACGTTATAACAGTAAATTACCAATCGTAGTATATACACCGAAGACGATAAAAGTTAAATATCGTATTTGGCAGGCATCAGATAAGATCAATGGATCAGTAGAGAAATAAATTACTAATTAAGTAACTCAACAACCTGAGTTTAATATCAATAAACTCAGGTTGTTATGTTGATTAAATAAATACATCCTTGCTAATTATTGAAATCACTACTCTCCATATTTTCTTGTCATCTATTTTCTGCTGACGGATCCTTGCACATATTTAAAAATACTAACTAAACTTTGTTTGGATTCTTTTGCATTCATGCAGGTATCGTTGAGGAATCATATAATGTTTAAAAAATTATCGGCAGAGTTCTTAGGAACTTTTTGGTTAGTGTTCGGAGGGTGTGGAAGTGCTGTTTTAGCTGCGGCATTCCCAATGCTTGGAATTGGTTTTGTGGGAGTATCACTGGCTTTTGGTTTAACAGTTGTGACTATGGCATATGCTGTCGGTCATATCTCAGGAGGGCATTTTAATCCGGCTGTCACATTAGGTCTATTTGTTGGTGGACGTATTCCAGCCAAAGATGTCATTCCTTATATTATTGTTCAGGTGGTTGGCGGAATTGCCGCCGCAGCGGTATTGTATTTAATAGCCAGTGGTCAGAGTGATTTTGATGCGACGGAAAGCGGTTTTGCTTCCAATGGATATGGGGAACATTCTCCCGGAGGATTTTCATTACAATCTGCCATTATCATTGAGTTGGTATTAAGCGCATTTTTTCTGATTGTGATTTTTGGAGTAACAGATAAAAATGCATCAATTAAGTTTGCGCCATTGGCGATTGGTTTAGCGTTAACTCTGATTCACCTAATTAGTATACCTGTAACAAATACATCAGTTAACCCGGCGAGAAGTACAGGAGTGGCTATTTTTCAAGGAACCTGGGCGATAGAACAGTTATGGTTATTCTGGCTAACTCCCTTGATTGGTGGAATTATTGGCGGTTTGATATATAGATGGTTATTGCAAAAAAATGAGTAAATGATAAATGTTGTTCTGTTATTAAATGCCATGCAATAGCGTGGCATTTTTACATGTAGAGTAAAGGATATTAATTAGCTCTTATAGAGTAAATGTTTAAGAATGTCATGCTAGCATATATAGAATATATTAATATGAAAGTTTAATTGGATATTAATGTTTGTTTTAAATTTAATCTATGATAAAGAATTTATCTATATGAATAAGTATATTAAAAGGTTAAGAAATAAATTTTTCTACCATATATGTGATTTATTCCCTGAGTTTGTTACAAAATCAATTTATAAAGAGAGATTAAATAAAATACTTAATCTGGTAACTCCCGTTACATTTAATGAAAAATTACAATGGTTAAAATTAAATGAATATAATAACGCTAAGTTAGTGACTCAGTGTTCTGATAAATTTTGGTGAATTAAATTTTATTCATTCTGCTGGCATGGATAATAAGTTAAATAGTAAAGAAAATAAAAAGATAGATGAAAACATTGGCGATCTTATTGAATTGGATTTTAATAATAGAAGTTAAATTAAAAGTGGTAAATTAATACAATGGTTTATTTCATGAATAAAGATCTTCCTAAGATATCTGTAATAATGTCTGTTTTCAATGGTTGTGAATTTTTGTCTGAAGCTGTAGAGTCAATTCTCAGTCAGTCGTTTTATGATTATGAATTTATCATAGTTAATGATGCCTCAACGGATAATACAGATCAGGTACTCTTTGAGTTTCAGAAGAGAGATAGCAGAATAAAAATTATCACGAATGCCTATAATATGGGGATTGCTAAATCTTTGAATATGGCGATCTCTTTATCCAGAGGGGAGTTTATAGCCAGAATGGATGCTGATGATTATTCATTTCCAGAAAGACTCAAAAAGCAATATGAGTTTATGGTTGAGCATACTGATATTATTGTTTGTGGTACATCTATGAGCATCCATGAAGAACCGGGTAATAATAAAACCCCACCTTTAAGTCATGAAGAAATAATATCCCACATTGCATTTGACTGCCCTTTCTATCATTCTACTGTAATGATAAGAAAAGAGACTTTTCTGAAGTTAGGGGCTTCTTATCCTGAAAGTTATAAAAAAGCACAAGATTATGGATTATGGGTAAGTTTATTTTTATTAACAATTGGTGAAGGTTATAGGTTTATTAATCTTCCGGATGTTTTATTAAAACACAGAGTGCATCCTGAAAAGGAAAGGGACGATTATTATAATGAGCAGTTGCTCTATTCAGCTGAATCTCAATTCAAATTAATGCCTTATTTAGGTGTTAAAGTGAATTTCAATAGTTTGGTGGAAATAAATTTTAGAAATAAGCTATCAGGTTATGAAATTATTAGACTAAATAAAATATTGAAACAAATAGCAGTGGGAGTAATGTTATTGTTAGCCCCAAAAGATAGGGGGTATGTCCATGATATATTAATAGCCAAGCAATATAAATTGTATTCTAGATCTAAGATAAGTAATTTGTTTGGAGTTTTATTAAAAATATATTCCAGACTTTTCTATTTTTCCAATAGAAAAAAGATAAGGTTATTTTTATAACAAATCCTGTATTTTATAACTATATAAAATGGACTGGTAGCTTATCAAATGATATTAATCCTGACAAAGCCAATGTTATGTCTGATGCGATTATACATATGAATAATGTCTTTGATGAAAAATATAAAAGCATTATTACTACTCATGCTGTAGAGCACTTTTAAAAAATAAAAGATTATTATCAAGTGAAAGAAAAAATCATCTAAAAGGCATGATAAAATCAGTGAATAAGGTTTCATATTTTTTGGATCCCAGTGTAAGATTCAGTTTCAAGCGAAAAATATTAAAGCTGTAATTTGATACACTTAAAGGGGAAATAATATGAAGCAAGTGATGCAATGGAAACGTGATGATTATTATATTACAACAGATAAAAGTAAGATTGATGTCAATTTTGTACATAATAACCTTACTCAATTATTTTGGGCTCGAGGTATTGAATTTGAAAAAGTTAAAATTGCGGTAGAAAATAGTGTATGTTTTTTATTATCCCATCAAGATAAAAAAGTTGGATTCGCCAGATTAATAACTGATTTTTCGACATTTTCTTATATTGTAGATGTATTTATTATTGATGAATATCAAAAGAAAGGTTTAGGGCGCTGGTTAATGGAGTGCGTTTTACAGCATCCAGCCGTTACCGATGTGGGTCATGTCACATTGGTAACGTCTTCAGCCAGCTGGCTTTATAAGAAACTGGGATTTAAACCTGTTACAGAGCAAGATTTCGTCTGGACGCTGGAGAAAAGGCAAAAGTAGTCACTTTATTCAATCTAATTTGTTAATTCCAGTCAGTCAATTTTTCCGGATTGCGCATTACCCAGATATCAGAAATACGACCTTCTCTGACAGAGATTGAAATAACTGAAATAATTCGACCAGCGGCTTTTCCAATTAGCCCTGGTTCTCCATTAACAAAACTTTCCTCGAGTTGGAGATCATTTTGGCGTGTGAAAGCGGAAAGGAAAAAATCAATAACTGCATCCCGGCCAATCAGTGGTATGGTCGAAGCACTGACAAAACCACCCCCATCAGTAATAGCATTAACTCGTTCGTCTAGAATAGTAACTAATTCCTGTATATTACCAGTAAGCCATGCCATCCGGAAAGCAGCATTTACTTGAGCATGTACTGCCTTAGAGGAGGGTAATTGCCTTTTCTGGTTAACCCTTTTTCGCCCAGATGAGGCTAGTTGTCGGCACGCTTGTGGTGTTCTGCCTACAATCTCACTAATTTCTTCGAAAGAATATTGAAATACATCATGAAGAATAAAACTGACTCGTTCAGCAGGAGTCATTTTATCAAGGACAACCATTAGTGCCATAGAAACTGAGTGCGCAAAGATAAGATGATCGGCAGGATCAGCTCCTTTACTCAGTTCAGCCGCAGCCCCCCAACTTTCACTTTCTAAAGCTGGTTCAGGTAGCCATTCACCAATATAAATTTCACGTTTTGATTTGGCTGACTTAAGCTTATCCAAGCAGATTCGGGTTAGCGCTGTTCTTTGCCAGGCTATGGGAGAAATGATTTGCTCACGTTCAACTGATGTAAGTTTATACCATCGTAAATAGGTTTCCTGTACGGCATCTTCAGCATCTGGGATGGTTCCCAAAAACTTGTACGCCATCAATTCAAGCTTGGTGCGTTTAGAATACACTTTCTCTGATTCGTTATGACACTTATTCTCAATTAGTTTCCTGTTATTCACTTTTACATTCTCCAATATTGAAATGGTCCAAATTATATGACGAGATACTAGATGAAAATGTCAGGCATCCTCATTTGATAATAGTTAAAAAAATACATTTAAAAGTCTGACATTTTGTTATGGGGATTCGTCTTTATATCAGACTCTACGAAATTTGCCGTCGATCAAGCGGTAACCTGAAGGTAACAGATGTACTCACTAAGGAGATATGTAATGTCCGAATCTGAAGTTATATTTATCAATATTATTGAAGTCGATCCAAAGAATCAGACTGAAGTTATCAAACTATTGCAAGAAGGAACCGAATTAGTTATTAGCAAACGCCCAGGATTTATTTCAGTCTCATTGCTGGCAAGTGGTGACGGTAGCAGTGTTGTGAATATAGCAAAATGGAAAAGTATCGCTGACATTCAGGCAACACAGTCAGACCCTGAATCAGCTGAATTTGCAAAGCGCGTTTTAGCGCTTGCTAAGCCCAATCCGGGGATTTATAAAATTGTCGGGCAGTATTCAGCTTGAAATTATAATTGGAAGCTTTCTTTTAAGGCCTGAGTAAAATCAGGCTTTTTCTTTTAACTCACTCCAGTGGCTGATAATTTGCCCGACGATGCCGTAATCACGGGCTTCCTCTGGTCCCATCCAGAAATTACGGTCAGTGTCTTTTGCCACTTTATCTATAGGGTGCCCGGTGGCTTCACTGATAAGCTGATTTATACGGCCACGCATTTTTAATATTTCTTTTGTTTCAATTTCGATATCGGTAGCTCTTCCCTGAACGCCACCTAAAGGCTGATGGATCATAAATCGGGTATTAGGAAGGCAATAACGATGTTCTTTTTTGGCGGCAAGGAAGAGAGTAATACCTGCACTGGCGACCCAGCCAGTACCAATCATAAGAACCTCTGGCTGAATAAATTTGAACATATCATGCAGAGTATCCCCGGATTCGACGTGTCCACCCTGGCTATTAACAAAAACTTTTATGGGGCTATTATTGAGCTCCTGTAGTAGAAGAAGCTGAGTTATCACTTTTTCAACCAGCTGTTGATTAATTTCACCGGAGATAATTATAGAACGTGATTGAAATAGTTTGTCGTGGAAAAGTGGCGTGATGAGATTATTTTTTTCTAGGCTGTTGTCTGTCATTTTTATTCTCACTTAAAAAATTTTCTTTCTTATAAAGAATATAGCCCTAAAAATTTTTTCTGTAAGTTTATTAATAAATAAGTTTATTTTTGGTTAATTAAATATTTAAGACGTGATTTTCAGTGGAGTAAGTTTGGGGATGATTGAATAACCGCCAGATGATTTTCAATATTCAATCATCCGGCGGGAATTAACTGTATCTATTTATGGTATGAAGGAGTCGTTATGATCTCTGTATAATACAGAAGCTTATTCCTTAACCCCTTCCACAGAAATGATTAACTCAACTTCCTGAGATTTTGGCCCTAAGTCAGTTTTAATATTGAAGTCTTTCAATTTAATTTTACCGTTCGCTTCAAATCCGGCGCGATAACCGCCCCACGGATCTTTACCTTCTCCCATCAGCTTCGTTTGTAGTGTGACTGGTTTGGTTACACCATTGAGTGTCAGTTCACCGATAACTTTGTACTGTTCACCCACTTTTTCCACTTTGGTCGAGGTAAATTTGGCTTCCGGGTATTTTGCTGTGTTTAAAAAATCAGGACTACGTAAGTGTTTGTCACGTTCAGCATGGTTGGTATCTATACTGTCAGTTTTAATGATGACACTAACTTTATCAGCAGTCGGATTTTGGCTATCGAAGGTAAAATCACCATCAAATTTTTTGAAATTACCATAAACCCAGCTCATACCTAAATGCTGAATACGGAACTCAATAAAGGCGTGTTGGCCGGCAGTATCAATTTTATAGTTGGATGCTATTGCTGAGCTTGCACCCATCAATAAAACACCCGCAGTCAGGCCGATTAACGTCTTTTTCAACATAATGATTCTCCAAAATTTATTTTGTGTCTGGCGGGAAACCAAACATTCTTTTTAGCGTACTATCACGATCAATAAAGTGATGTTTTAAAGCAGCAAGCCCATGCAAAAGGGAAAGTACAACAATCAGCCAGGCAAGATATAAGTGGATAATACCTGCGGTATCTGCTTGTACCCCTTGTCTTGCCAGCGTGGCAGGGATTTCAAACCAGCCAAAAACACTGATGGGTTGACCATCAGCGGTGGAAATAAAGTATCCGCTGAATAAAATGCCAAACAGGACGATATAAAGGGTAAGATGAGCCAGTTTTGCACTGATCAGAGTAAGCTGGCTGTAACTGCTCAGAGATTTTGGCGGGGGAGAAATGAATCGCCAGATAACACGAATGACCATGACGATAAAAACCAAGAACCCAATGCTTTTATGCAATTCAGGTGCACGATGATACCAGCCATCATAATAGCTTAATGTCACCATCCATAACCCCAGCATGAACATTCCATAAACAGCAAGAGCAATTAACCAGTGGATCAAAACAGAGACATGACCAAATTGTCTGGAAGTGTTTTTTAACAGCATATCGTTTCCTTATTTTTGATCACTTTAAAAAATATAATCTACTAATACAGGTTATATACCCAAAAAATTTCAAGTTTCGTTGCAGCCAACAAAGAGGCAACCTGAAAGATGCAGGATATAAACATCAATGAAAAACCCAAGCATTATAATAGATGAAAGTTTAGTTCTGTTTCTGTGAATTTCAGACAAATAATTTGTTTAAGAATATCAAAATTTATCAATAATGAATTTAATGAGTTCCTTTTCTGATCGAATAAAATGGAATAAATATATTCATCTTAGATATATGAAAATAAGTTTAATTAATCAAGCAAGATTTCGTATTTATGAATTTGGTTTATTAATTAAAGTTGTTACTAAGTATATATCATTTGTAATTATTTCTGTTGTGAAGATAATTACTGTTAATCTATAAGGTTATTTACTCTTGTGATTAAACAACCACCAATTTGGTAAATGATGGCTGTTTATTATTTATTTAAATCAGTTTTTATTTTTTCCCAACTAAGCGACAAATTGTTTCCGTGACCAGATAGCTTTTTTCAAATGAGCTAACCGGCAAAAACTCAAAACGAGAATGGAAATTCAATGCTCCGGTGAAGTAATTTGGTGTCAGAATACCTCTTGCAGATAAAGCTGAGCCATCTGTACCACCACGCATAGGAATAATATTAGCAGTAATTCCCTGAATTTTGAGTGCTTCAAGAATCAGGTCAATTGCGGTACGGTCGTCACCTAATGAGTCGCTAATATTGCTGTAGACATCTTCGATCTTATAATCTATTTTTGCTCGAGGGTGACGGGCACGGATAAGTTCAATTGACTGAGTAACATAATTTTTACGCTCTTTATAGCTATTGCGGTCAAAATCACGGATGGCCATTTTGATTTTTGCATTATCTGGATTGGCTATTAAGTTCGTAAAATAAAAATAACCTTCCCGATGTTCAGTATACTCAGGTGTATCATATTTATCAAAACAGCCGATAAAATCATATGCGACCCTGATTGGGTTTAATAATACGTTTTTTGCAGACATTGGGTGTGTGGTAATGCCTGTGATTGTCATTTCGACAGAGGCTGCATTGAAGGTTTCATAGATGACTTCCCCCAGTGCACAGCAGTCAATTGTATAAGCAAAATCAACATTGAAACGGGATAGATCCATCAATTTGGAACCACGCAGCCCGATTTCTTCATCAGGAACAAAAGCCACATAGATATCACCATAGTCAAATTTCGCCTGCTGTAATTTATCCATCAGCTCCATGATAACGGTAACCGCAGCTTTGTTATCTGCACCAAGAACACTGGTTCCGTCGCTGAAAATGATTGGCTCACCAATATAAGGGGTAGCTTCTGGATGCTCGCTCGTTTTAAACCAGATATTTTCTTGAGTGTTCAGGCATAAATCTTTTCCCTCATAAAGCAAAGTCTGAGGTTTTATGACTGCCGACAATCCGACATCAACAGTATCCAGATGGGTCACAAAACCAATCTTGGGGGCTGATGGTTTATTACCACGACGTACAGCATAAAGAATGGCGTGCTCATCAATATAAATATCAGCGAGGCCATAACCTTCCAGCTCTTTCGCTAATAATTCAGCTAGATTACGTTGCCCTTCGGTACTCGGTACAATAATGCTGGAGGCATCACTCTGGCTTTCGATAGCTAAATAGCGGTAGAAACGTTGTTCAAGCTGTTGACCTAATTCATTCATTTTTTCTTCCCTCTTGTATTCAATATATGACGACACTATTGTGCAGGGTGCCATGTGTAACCACTGTCGAAACCAATCGGAATATCAAATGCCCAGAATACATAGAGTGTTGCCGTTAAAATAATTAGCAAACCAATGGTGAATGGGAGCATCATTGAGCATAAAGTGCCGATACCCGCATTTTTATAGTATTTCTGGCAATACATGAGAATCAAAGGATAGAACGGGAACATTGGTGTACTGACGTTCATAGCTGAATCACTCACCCGAAAAGCGGCTTGTGTTAATTCAGGAGAAATACCGACAGCCATTAGCATCGGTACAAGTACTGGCGCCATAATTGCCCATTTTGAAGTTGCCGAGGTGATCATAATATTAATGATAGCCGTTAATATGATCACACCGAGTACAGTCAGACCGGATGGCATTTCGAGTGTACATAGCAGTTCTGCACCGGATAAGGCTAATAATGTACCCAGATTTGAATGATGAAATGAATACAGAAACTGAGCGGCAAAAAACACAAAAACAATAAATGGGATTAATGACTGCGTGATGTTTTCCATTGATTTAACGACATCGCGGCTTGAAGTAAAGGATTTCGTTAAATAGCCATAAACGATACCCGGCACAGCGAAAAACAGGAATAAAAGCGGGACAACTATCTGCATAATGGGGGCTTTAGGGCTGGTCATGCTGCCATCCGGTGCCCGCATTGGCGATGTTTCCGGCCATAATAAGGCGATAAGACCTATACCCAGTAATAACACGGTGGATCCGGCAATTCGAAATGCACGATTTTCTTCAGGTGTAATTTTTTCCAGATCTTTGTCAGTATCTGTTTCAATATTTGTTGAAACAGGGCAGTTCTTGTTCAACCAGGGTTCCACAATTTTCTCTGTGATGAACCAGCAGATTAAAATGACACCAAATGTAGCGCCAAGGCTAAAAAAGTAGTTACAGAGCACATTCACATGGTAACCGGGTGCCATCATCTGAGCCGCATCCTGTGTGAAGCTCTGCATAATCGGATCAATGATAGAAGGCGTATAGCTTGCAGTGAAACCACCGGCAAGACCGGCAAATGCGGTAGCAATACCCGCAAGAGGATGCCTGCCACAGGCATAAAACATCATGGCGGAAACCGGCATTAAGATAACGTAAGCTGAATCCGACGCCAGATGTGAAACAATACCGACAAAAGCAACGGTTGGAGTCAGCATTTTGGGGGTAATGAAAGAAAGCATTTTTTTCAATGCTGTTTTTATAAAACCACTACTTTCTGCAATCCCAATTCCCAACGTTGAAACGATTGTAATTCCGAATGGCGGGAAATTAATAAAGTTTTTCACTGTTCCTGTTACGAATAATATAATTTCTTCATATTGGAAAAGATTAACAATAGATATTTTCTCTTTCGAGACGGGATGATGATAATCAAAATTTACGAAGGAAAGTAAAAACGATAAAAGCCAACAGATTATCAGGGCATAAACAAATAACATTGTTACGCCCGGCATAACATTACCTATACGTTCGACACGGTTTAAAAATCCTTTTTTTTCGGGATAAGCACTTGTTGTCATATTTGCAATTTACTCAAGTTATTTGAATAATACGATCACACCGAAGTTCAGCGTTTATTAAAAGAATATCACTTTTTCATTAATTTTTTCCGCATCTTCAATAGGTCTGTTGTCTAAAATATCTAAGGCTTTGGATAAAAAAACTATAGGCTCTATACGACTGATGTCAATATTAAAAGTCAGTTTGATATATATGTTTACTCCGGTAGAAAAAAACTATAATGTTCTCGTGTGTCAATATTCACCATCACACCCAATATATTTTGAATGGTAGTCAGTAAAGCGACATATTCAAATATAAAGGGATTAACAGAGAGAAATACGATGTATACATTATGGATAGCTAATAAAAATTACTCTTCCTGGTCGTTGCGTCCCTGGATTTTACTCAAGGCTCTGAATATTCCTTTCAACGAGCAGTTAAGTTACTTTGAAGATGGTAAAAGTAGCCATGAGAAATTTAAGGCATTCTCACCAACAGGTCTTGTTCCTTGTCTGGTAGATGGTGATATTACAGTTTGGGATACACTGGCTATTACTGAATATGTTGCAGAGGAACATGCTCAGGTATGGCCAGAAGATCGTACTGCCAGAGCGTGGGCAAGAAGTGCAGCAGCAGAAATGCATTCTAGTTTTACTGCATTACGCCAGATTTGTGCAATGAATTGCACAAAAACAATTGCATTAACCGAAATATCCCCTGAATTACAGAGAGATATTTCTCGGCTTGATGAACTTTGGTCTGAAGGGCTAAGCAGATTTGGTGGTGAATGGCTGGCAGGAAATTCTTTCACGGCAGTGGATGCATTTTTTGCACCGGTAGCTTTCCGGGCCAGAACTTACGGGTTGAAATTTTCACCTGCGAGTCAGGCATGGATTGATCGGTTCCTAAAACATCCGGCTATGGTGGAATGGCTGGAAGCTGCACAAAAAGAGCCTGAAATTGCGCATTGATATACCGTTTTTTATCTCCGCTAAAAAATAATAAATTAATTGAGGAGCGCAGGAAATGCGCTCTGATTTCAAATATCACACAATTCATTAAAAAATAAAAAAAAGCTCCGCATTGGCACGGAGCAGGAATGGGTAAAAGTAGCTGGGAAAATGTAGTACAGTTGTATAGTAATATCCTCCTGCTAAACACCGTTTAAATAGGCGCGAGAATGTCGTAATCCGCTAGTATTAATGATGAGAAACCGCATCACGTATTACATCCAGTGACGCTGGGTTTTCTATCAAAGCAATATCACTGGGGGCACGGCCTTCACAAATCGCCTGCATAGTACGGCGCAACATTTTCCCTGAGCGGGTTTTAGGTAATTGTGTGACAAAATAAATACGAGCCGGACGCCCGACACTGCCAATCTTTTTATCGACCAGATCCATCAGCGATTTTTCCAATGTTGCAAAGTGGTCAGCATTCTGAATTTCTTTTCCCTCTTTGAGGACGACAAAGGAAACAGCAGCTTGTCCTTTTACATCATCTTTAATACCGATAACGGCAACTTCTGCAACATCTTCATGACTTGCAATACACTCCTCTATTTCCCGGGTTCCCAGACGATGACCAGAAACATTAATCACATCATCCGAACGCCCTAAAATAAAGTAGTAGCCTTCACTGTCACGAATACCCCAGTCAAAAGTAGAATAAACCTGTTGATCGAAGTGTTTCCAGTAGGTATTCACAAAACGGCGATTATCACCATAAATGGTCTGGATACACCCCGGAGGTAAGGGACCTTTGATAACCACCATTCCTTTTTCGTTATCACCACATTCTTGTCCGGTCAGTTCATTAATTAATTTGACGTTAAAACCGTACATCGGGAAGCCAGTGCTACCAAAACGACCGGGCCTGTCATCCAGTGCTCGTGCAATTGCCATAATTGGCCAGCCAGTTTCAGTTTGCCAGTAATTGTCAATCACAGGGACATTAATGGTTTCAGTAATCCAGCGTGCGGTATGTTCGTCGAGGGGTTCACCTGCCAGATAGAGCGTTTCAAAAGAGGAAATATCATATTGAGCAATATTGTCTGTTGGGTATTTTTTCAGGACTCGAATGGCTGTTGGCGCAGAAAACATTCTGGTGACGTGATATTTTTCCACAATCCGCCACCAAATCCCGGCATCCGGTCGGATGGGCAGCCCCTCATACATAACGGTTGCCATTCCGGCAATCAGCGGGGCATAAACAATATAGGAATGCCCTACAATCCAGCCGATATCTGATGTGCAGAAGAATGTTCCTCCGGGCTTACCGCCAAAAATAATATTCATGGATGTTGCCAGCGCAACGGCATAACCACCAACATCCCGTTGCACCCCTTTGGGCGTGCCTGTTGTCCCAGACGTATAGAGCACACAGGAAACTTCATTAGATTCGAGCCATGCTACAGGGACTTCGGTACCCAGATGAGCCTGCCGTAATGTTGCGAAATCCAGATCCCGGTTTTTGACCCAATTTATTTCACTCAAACCACGGTTTATCATCAATACATGACGTGGTGTATGTGCTGCCAGTTCAATGGCTTCATCTAATAATGGCTTGTAGGGGATAATTTTTCCTCCCCGCGATCCTGCATCAGCGGAAACGACCAGTACCGGCTCTGCATTATCTAATCGGGTAGCAAGACTATGGGCCGCAAACCCGCCAAAAACAACGGAGTGGATAGCACCGATGCGGGCACAGGCAAGCAGGATAAACAGGGCTTCAGCCACCATCGGCATATATACCACGACACGGTCGCCTTTTTTGACACCGAGAGAAAGCATAATCGCGGCTGCCTGATTGACTTCCTGATATAACTCCCGATAGGTGAAGACTTGCTCGGTATTTGTTTCTGTTGAAACCGCAATTAACGCCTTGGCATCAGGCTGACTTTCCAGCCAGCGATCTAACGCGTTGTAGCATAGGTTAGTTTTTCCGCCGCAAAACCAGCGGGCAAAAGGAGGATCACTGTGATCCAGCGTTTGTTCAAAAGGATGCTGCCAATGAATCCGTCTGGCTTGTTCTGCCCAGAAATCGCAGGGATCATCAATCGAACGTCGGTAAAAATCTTGAAATGACATAATTTCTCCTAACGAGATATTTTTCCTGACGTAATATTTTCCTGGTGTAGTGTAAGGATAGTGGTTCTGGAACCAGAACCACTATACACTTCGTCTTTCAAGTTGCCTCTTTGTTGGCTGCGCTCGCTCACCCCAGTCACATAGTTATCTATGCTCCCGGGGATTTACTCCCTTGCCGCCGCGACGCATCTTGAAATCCATTGTGTATAAATAAATTGCAGATTAAATACTGTATAAATCAAGGTACTCGTTTACGGGGATGTCTTTTATATCGTTAAGGTCAAGGGAGACTGACAGAATTTTTTGCTGTTGTTCTTCGGTGAAACGCCGTGCCAGATTGGTTCTGAATTTTTCCAGCAATGCGGGAACACCGTCGGCACGGCGGCGTCTGTGCCCGATTGGGAACTCTATTATGACTTCATCAAGCTGGCTGCCATCATTAAAAGTCATAGTCAGGGCATTAGCAATAGAACGTTTTTCTGGGTCATGGTAATCCTGTGTGAAATTAACATCTTCAACACAGATTATTTTTTCCCGCAGAATATCAATGCGCGGATCTCTGGCAACATCATCTTCATAATCTGCCGCAGTGAGACGCCCAAACAGTAATGGAATGGCAACCATATACTGGATGCAGTGATCCCGGTCTGCCGGATTATGCAGCGGGCCTTTTTTATCAATGATGCGGATGCAAGCCTGATGGGTGCGAATAGTGATTTGGGCGATATCTTCGACAGTTTTTCCCAGCACTTTCAGTTGATGATGTAGCTGCATGGCAGCTTCAACCGCGGTCTGAGCATGAAATTCAGCAGGGAAAGAAACTTTGAACAAAATGTTTTCCATCACATAACTGCCATAAGGGCGCTGAAACTGAAATGATTCGCCTCTAAAGAGAACATCATAAAAGCCCCAGTTTTTGGCGGTTAATACGGAGGGGTAACCCATTTCACCCTGTTTTGCCATCAGCGCCAGACGAACGGCGCGGGAAGTGGCATCGCCTGCTGCCCAGGATTTACGGGAGCCTGTATTGGGCGAATGGCGATAGGTGCGTAAAGACTGGCCATCTACCCACGCGAGTGATACGGCACTTAATATCTGTTCACGATCCAGCCCCATCATTTGTGCAACCACAGCGGTTGAAGCAACTTTTACCAAAACAACATGATCCAGACCGACTTTATTGAATGAGTTTTCCAGTGCCAGACAACCCTGAATTTCGTATGCCTTAATCATGGCTGCAAAGACATCCCACATGGTCAGTGGCTCTTCTCCACGGGCGACGGCATTTCTTGACAACCAGTCAGCCACAGCAAGGATCCCGCCTAAATTATCAGACGGATGCCCCCATTCAGCCGCCAGCCAGGTGTCGTTAAAATCCAGCCAGCGGATGAGTGTGCCGATATTGAATGCGGCCTGTACGGGATCGAGTTCGAATTGAGTTCCCGGTACTCGTACTCCATTGGGAACGACTGTTCCCGGCACAATCGGGCCGAGTAATTTAGTACAGGCGGGGTATTCCAGTGCTTCTAAACCACAGCCTAAAGCGTCTAAGAATGTGTGTTGGGCGGTGACATAGGCAATGGGGGAAACGATGATGTAGTCCATGACGTAATCCACGATATCTACAATCACTTGGTCGTATTCAGGCCGGTTATTCACAACGGAAGTCAGTGTAGAGGCAGGCATAGAGGTAGACATAATCAATCCTTTTGGAAAAGTTGCATTAATATACTGTTTATCAGGGTATTTATTAGCGAGTATCAGCGCTTTTCAATCGGGACAAACGGCAGATTTTCCGGGCCGGTATAATTAGCAGTGGGACGAATAATTTTATTATCAATACGCTGTTCAATAATGTGAGCAGCCCAGCCGGAAGTACGGGCAATCACAAACAGTGGGGTAAACATGGCTGTAGGAACTCCCAACATGTGATACGACACCGCCGCAAACCAGTCGAGATTCGGGAACATTTTTCTCTCATCCCTCATCACTGATTCAATGCGATCGGCAATATTAAACATTTTCAGTGTGCCGGTTTCTTTGGATAGGGTTTGCGCAACCTCTTTGATCACTTTGTGGCGTGGATCAGCAATGGTATAAACCGGATGCCCGAAGCCAATGATTACTTCTTTTCTCTCCAGACGACGGAGAATGTCAGCTTCTGCTTCATCAGGCGTATCATAACGCTGTTGAATATCAAATGAAGCCTCATTGGCACCGCCATGCTTTGAACCTCGCAGCGCCCCGATCCCCCCGATAATGGCAGAGTAAATATCTGAGTTTGTACCGGCAATCACCCGGCTGGTAAAAGTCGAAGCATTGAATTCATGCTCTGCATACAGGATAAGGGAAGTATGCATTGCTTTTTCCCACGATGCCCGTGGTTTCTGCCCATGTAAAAGGTGCAGAAAGTGACCCCCGATAGAATCATCATCAGTTTCTACATCAATACGACGTCCGTTATAACTATAGTGGTACCAATAAAGTAATATCGAGCTGAGGGAAGCGAGTAGGCGGTCAGCGATATCGCGGGCACCAGCAGGATTATGATCCTCTTTTTCCGGCAATGTACAACCGAGAACGGAGACTCCCGTGCGCATCACATCCATCGGATGTGCAACTGCGGGTAGTGCTTCCAGTGCAGATTTAACGCTGCTCGGCAGACCTCTTAATGCTTTAAGCTTGGCCTTATAGGCAGTCAGTTCGGCACGGGAAGGTAGTTTTTCATGGACTAACAGGTAAGCAACTTCTTCAAATTCGCAGTGGGAGGCCAAATCAAAAATATCATAGCCCCGGTAATGCAATTCCTTGCCATTTTTCCCAACGGTACAAAGTGCGGTATTACCCGCTGTAACACCTGACAGAGCAACAGACTTTTTCGGTTTAGTCCCTATAAATTGTTCATTCATGTGTATCACCTCGATTGTTTTTCTGGGAAAACAGGGCATCCAGCCTCTGCTCAAAATCGTAATAGTTGATACTTTCGTAAAGCTCATTACGGGTTTGCATCATATTGAGCACATTCTTTTGCGTGCCATCGCGCCGGAGAGCCGCATAGACTTGCTCAGCTGCCTTATTCATGGCGCGAAATGCTGAAAGGGGATAAAGAGCGATAGAGACATCCACACTTTTTAGTTCTTCAAGCGTAAAAAGTGGGGTGGCTCCGAATTCGGTGATGTTTGCGAGTATTGGAATTTGTGTTTTTTCGGCGAAGGTTTTATACATTAGTAGCTCTGTGATAGCTTCCGGAAACAGCATATCTGCTCCTGCTTCTCTATAAGCTTCAGCTCTGTCAAGGGCAGCATTCAGTCCTTCTACTGCCAGCGCATCAGTACGTGCCATAATGACGAAATGTTCATCATTACGGGCATCAACGGCTGCTTTAATGCGATCGACCATCTCCTCTTTGGAGACAATCTCTTTATTTGGCCGATGGCCACAACGTTTTGCACCGACCTGATCTTCAATATGCAGTCCGGCCGCGCCTGCTTTAATAATAGACTGAACTGTGCGGGCCACATTAAACGCGGAGGATCCAAAACCGATATCTGCATCTACCAGCAGAGGTAAATCGCACACATCAGTGATGCGTCGGGTATCGGTTAATACATCATCCAGTGTTGAGATACCCAAATCCGGCAAACCTAATGACCCTGCTGAAACTCCGCCGCCGGAAAGATAAATGGCCTTATAACCGGCTCGCTTCGCCAGCAGGGCGTGGTTTGCATTGATGGTGCCTACCACCTGTAACGGAGACTCGTCTTTTATTGCCTGACGAAAAGTCAAACCGGCAGAATAAAATCCCATATGTAACTCCATTATTAAAAATGAAACTTATCTGTACTAACTTATTAACAAAGCAAGGCTTATGCCAAAAAGCAGAAATGGGAGGAAAGGATAGGAAATAGATAGGGGTATTTTTATTTTAATTTAATAATCAAATGGATAATTATTTTTTTGCTGTGATGTCGTTTCTGACTTTCTGTTGATTATAATATATACTTGTTTCAATTTTAAACAGCTATGTTTCATTATTGTTTTATTTTGTTTAAGTGAAACGTAATAAAAAATGAGCAGAAAAGAAAAAGGAGGTATATCATGCCAATACATGCCTCAGAGCGTGACAGCAATAAGCCTGTCATCTGGACAGTCTCTATCTCCCGCCTTTTTGACCTTTTTCGCGACATTACACCAGAGTTTGATCATCAGGCTGATATCACACCGATCCACCTTGGTTTTGAACAGGCAGTGCAACATATCCGTAATCGTCTGGAAAACGAACATTGTGATGCCGTAATATGTGCGGGTTCTAATGGCGCCTACCTGAAAAGCAGGCTTTCAGTCCCGGTGATTATAGCCAAAGCCAGTGGTTTTGATTTCATGCAGGCATTGGCTCGCGCCCGGCAAATCAGCTCCCGCATTGGCGTCATCTCCTACCAAAACACCTTACCTGCGCTGGAGGAATTTCAGCAACGTTTTCATCTGCGCATAGAACAACGCAGCTATGCAACGGCAGAGGATGCCAGAACACAGGTTAATGCGTTGAAGGCAGTTGGTATTCAGGTGATTGTAGGAACTGGGCTTATCACCGATTTGGCGTATGAAGCGGGGCTGGTGGGTGTTTTTGTCTATTCTGCTGATTCTATCCGGCAGGCATTTCATGATGCGTTGGATATGGCTAAGATGGCCAGACTTAATCAGGCAGTAATTTCACCTTACCCTACCGAAGATAAACTGCGTATTCGACATACGATCAATGATATTCGGGGCAATTCCGCAGCAATGGAGCGTGTGCGAAGTACAATCACGTTATATGCCCGTTCGACAGCGACCGTATTGATTCAGGGAGAAAGTGGTACCGGAAAGGAGTTGGTTGCACAGGCTATCCATCATGAATATACCCTTCGCTATGGGCAGTTAAAAAGAAAAAATCCCCGGCCATTCGTTGCTGTTAATTGCGGTGCAATCGCCGAATCGTTATTAGAGGCAGAATTGTTTGGCTACGAAGAAGGGGCATTTACTGGTTCACGACGTGGCGGGCGGGCTGGGTTATTTGAAGTTGCGCACAGGGGAACGTTATTTCTGGATGAAATTGGTGAAATGCCATTGCCACTACAGACCCGGTTATTGAGAGTATTGGAAGAGAAATCGGTTGTCAGAGTTGGGGGATATCGTCCAATTGCCGTTGATGTGCGCATTATTTGTGCAACTCATGTTGATTTGGATCAGTGGGTAAGGGAAGGGCGTTTCCGTGTTGATCTGTTTTATCGTTTAAATGTATTGCGTATTAATCTTCCGGCGTTACGGGAGCGGGAAAACGATATCAGTATGCTGGCTCAGGAGTATTTTCGGCGGGCATGTGCGGCTCTTAATTTGCGTGTTTCACCTTTAAGGGTGCGTGAACTTTCTCAGTGTGATGAAGTATTACGGTCTTATCACTGGCCGGGTAATGTGAGAGAACTGCGTAACCTGATGGAGCGAATTGCTCTTTATACGAGTGCTAATCCTGAACAGATATTAACTCCTGCTCTGATATTGTCACTTTCTCCTGAGCGTCAGGTTGAAATTGGCGTCATGAATAATATGCAAGAAATAAAAACTGCGTCTCATTCTCTTACAGAAAAATCACCTCTGGAGCATGATATTTCATTGAGTGATATTGTGGCACATTTTTCGGGTAACCGGCAGGCCGCTGCGGAATATCTGGGGATCAGCCGTACAACACTATGGCGGAGACTGAAGCTGGAGCAGGATAAAAATTAATAAACCCCCTATCTAGGATAGAGGGATAAATAAATTTTACTTATTCAGAGTAATACGCCACATACCCGAATAATTATCACAGTGCCAGCTTCCTTCTAATATTCTTCCATTATCAAATTGGTGTAGAGTTGCTCGACTATTTTCCCCATCATCACCTTTTAATTCCCAGTGGCCTCGAGAACGCTCTTCACCGACATATTTGGTTATTATGGTGTTACCATTATCATCTTCGTCTTCATAAGATATGGTTAAATACCCGTTTGAAAAATTGACGGAACAGCGAAAATCAGTTACGGGTTCGCTATCGTAATAAAGTACAGCCATTTGGCTGTTTGGGTATGATTCCATGTAATTAATTCCCTATTAATCTAATTTTTTTGCTAAAAAACTAGCATATCGTTGCATATCGATATTGCCTCCGCTCAAGATAATACCTATACGCTTGCCCTGCAACTGTTCCCTTATCGCTCTTGCCGCAGCAAAACCCAAGCAACCTGTTGGCTCAACAACCATTTTCATTCGCTCTGCCAGAAAATACATCGCATCAACCAGCTCTTTATCTGAGGCTGTCAGGATATCTGTCACAAGATGACGAATAATGTCAAAATTATGCTGACCTAGATGTGGTGTTTGTGCGCCATCAGCAATCGTTTTTGGAGTATCAATATAGACAATCTCACCTTTTCTGAAAGATTGTTGCCCGTCATTACCCTCTTCAGGTTCGACACCAAAAACCTGGCATTTCGGGGACAACTGAGAAGCAGATAATGCCGAGCCGGATAACAGTCCACCGCCACCGAGCGGGACAAACAGAGTATCCAGTTCGCCGATTTCTTCAAATAACTCTTTGGCTACAGTGCCTTGCCCTGCAATAATATGTGGATGATCGTAAGGCGGGATCAAAGTCAGACCGTGTTTTTCTGCCAGATTACGGCTTATAGCCTTGTTATCCTCAGTATATCTGTCATAAAAAACAATTTTGCCACCATAACCTTTTGTTGCTTCAATTTTGGCTTTAGGGGCATCATGTGGCATCACAATTGTGGCGGGAATATTGAGCATCTTAGCTGATAAGGCAATAGCCTGAGCGTGATTACCGGAAGAGAAAGCAATAACCCCTGCTTTTTTCTGTTCATCACTAAACTGGGATAACGCATTCATTGCGCCACGAAATTTAAATGCTCCCATTCGTTGGTAGTTTTCGCATTTGAAATAGACTTCAGCGTCGAATATCTGATTAACCGTATTTGAGGTAAATACAGGGGTTTTGTGGATATAGTTTTTAATGCGGGAGTGGGCTTCTGAAACATCACGATAATCGGGAACAAACGTCATTACTTAAATCTCCTGAGTTATATAATCCTGTGGTATCCAGCCTGTTTCGCCACACTCTTTGTGGGCCCAGAACCAACCATTCAATAAATTTTCCAGATAGAGTAATTCACCGGCTTTTACAGTTAATTCATGTGCAATGTAGTTTTCCATACAAATTGCCTGATTAATCTGAGTAAAACGTAGGATCTGTTGGGGAACCCAGCCACTTATTTCTGATTTATCTGTCGTCCACACCCAATAAGGGTACTCTATATCACAGTGGCTGACTGAAACGATATCACCAGACTGCAACCGGATCGGAGTTGGATAAGCGCTGGTGTAGTTCTTGATTACAGTACCTTTACCAAACATATTTTCTCCTGAATTTATATTTGCCGTTTTCAGGCGATTACTCAAAATTCATAAGATATATACTCAATGGATTTCAAGAGGTGTTGCGGACAACAAAGAAGTAACTTGAAAGACGAAGAGTAAAAATTAATGTAGTAGCTGAAGTAATAGTTAGCGATTATACATTGGAGTAAATTGTATATCTATTTAACTTTAGAGGTAATATAAAAAATAAAAAAGCAGGAGTAGGTTATCTGGTTTCATAATAATATTATTAATATTGTTATCTTATTATTCCAGTGTAAATTTCTTTTTAAAAATCTTTCCATAATACAAAAATATTTATTTTAGCGATTCTCTTAATGAAGGGTGATATAGTTTTGAATCGCTTATTTTAATTTTTAATTTTGAAAAATATTTTATATGAAATACAGTTTAACCTTTTTATTATGATAAAAACATCTCATGCATAAGTGTTTTTTGAGGTTTTGACTTTATATTGTTTTGCTATTATGTATTCCGTCAGTGGCTTGTAAAATAAACTCAGTCAGAGTGTTATATTTTTTGTGTAATAAAATATGCTAATACCATAAATAAATGAGGGCACTATAATGTCTAAAATGATTGATATATTAGTTGGTATCAGAACCGAAGATATTATGAATGATTTTGGCAAGCTTAGTAAAGATATTAATAATCCTGTTTCACTTTGGTCTGAGGGTGTTTTTAAAAAATATATCACTTATATCCCTGAGGATGACAGACTTGCGTCAGTTAATAGTTCAGGTAATTTAGTCATTAAATGCGATGCTGGTGATATGCTGCGCGTAAAAGTAATAACATTAAATATGAATTTAGACTATTCAGTTGCACTGATAAAACTGGATTCAATGATGAATGTCATGCCGGATGACATGATGACAATGATAGAGCCTCACAAGGTTGTACAGGATATAGAATATATTCCGGTTGTTGATGTAAGAAATCCATTAGATGTGGATATGCAGGCAATAAGAAGTTACTACTGGATGAGCAAAATTAATATGATGCCTGCAAATGGCACTATGCGTACAATGTATTATGAGTGCGTTGTAGGAATTTATAAAGAAGGTATTTTGCAGGGTTATGTTGCTGCAGAGCCAGCTCTTATACTGGATAAAAGATAAATATTTCAGGTAGAGAAACTGAATAAATTTTCTGGGCCGTGCAATGCACGGCCTTATTTGTCCCAGATAAATAATAAGAGAGAAGATTATGTTCAATAATGATAAATCAAAAATTGACACATCAGAGAAAGAATATAAATTGGAGCTTGATATTACGCTCGGTGCTGAGGAGTTTAATTTTTCCGATCCAGAAATAGAATTAGAAAACATGCATTGGGGATATAATAGAGAAGCACAATCAAGCCAGGATAGGCCGTCTTTTGGTAAATTATCTGTTATTGAAAACAACACACCTATTGATGCAGACAAAATAGGATTTTTCTATTGGTCAGAAAGGTTATTTGCAGGATTATCTGGTGGTTTTCTTTTATTCAATGCGCATTCTTATAAAAAACAGCAAAGCTTTAGAAGTATGTTGGATTTATTCTATGATAAATTTCTTTATGTAACAGTTGATGGTGTAACTTACCACCTTGGAAAATATTCAAAAATTATAGTCGGAATTTCAGTTGTACATGATTACAACATTACATACGACTATATTGCTCAATCTATTCATGACGCAAAAAGATTAGGCGATGTATTGAAGGAAACTGGAGAAACTAAACGTTTTTGTTTCAGATGGTGTGATAATTAAGTGATTCAGAGTAACAAGATATATTTTTATAACAAGTGGTCAGTCTTTATTGATCACTTGAATTTTTATTTTTAAATTGATTTATGTTCGAATATAAAAATGACAATATTGATTATTTTTATAATGTCACCAACATCAGCCGAGAATAACACTCAAGGTTATGGTTATAAATTGTTCACAAAATGAAGTGCGATTATGTACTCAATCTGTACAAAATAGTAAGTGATGAGTTGACTATAACAGAAAACTAAAGAGGGTAGGATGAAACAAACAAATGCAAAAAACTTGATTAAAACAGGCAGAAAGAGCTAAGATACGGGCGTTTCAGAAACGGCCTGAAACAAGCAGTAAAATGCCCTCTTAGTTAAATGGATATAACGAGCCCCTCCTAAGGGCTAGTTGTAGGTTCGATTCCTGCAGGGGGCGCCAGAGTCAAGTTACCTCGCATTACCCAACATAACCTAAATACTTAAAAAAACTAATTTAAAGTGGTTTTATCGTTACCTACCGTTACCCTGTATAACTTGACTACACCAGTGAAGTGTGGGCATATTTGTGGGCATCTGTCATATACCCACTTAGGATGCCCACATGTTAACGATAAAGCAGATTGAGTCAGCTAAACCTAAAGACAAAGCTTATCGCCTTGCTGATGGAGGAGGTTTATTTCTTTTTGTATCGAAAACAGGAAATAAGATTTGGCGTTTTAGGTATCGTAAAAATGGGAAAGAACAAACTTATGTGATTGGCGCGTATCCAGAAGTTCCACTGGTTACCGCTCGATTAAAACACGCTGAAGCCAAGTCCGTCCTTGCTAATGGTGGAGACCTTGAATCAGCGACACCAAAACAGAAAGATAATCAATCCCCTGATACTTTTGCTGTTATCTATAATGAGTGGTATCAATTCAAACAAGCTGTCTGGTCTGAAAGATATACGAAAGAGCTACAAAGCATGTTTCAGACCGATATTCTACCTATCATCGGCCATATGACAATGGACGAAATAGAACCAATGGTTCTGCTTAAGGTGATCCGTCAGTTTGAAGAACGTGGTGCTATGGAAAGAGCAAGCAAGGCGAGACGTAGATGTGGCGAAGTGTTTAAATATGCGATAGTGACTGGAAGAGCTAAATATAACCCCGCTCCAGATTTAGCGGGTGCAATGACTGGATACAAGAAGAAACATTTCCCATTTCTAACCGCAGACCAAATTCCCGCATTTAATCTGGCATTATCATCATATTCCGGCAGCGTTATTTCAAGATCTGCTGCTCAGGTTTTACAATATACAGCATTGCGCACAAATGAACTGCGCAGTATGAAATGGAGTAATGTCGATTTTGACAACAAACTAATTACCATAGAACCTGAAATAATGAAGAACCGAAAATTACATGTAGTTCCAATGTCAAATCAGGTTGTTGCATTACTAAAAATTCTTCATCCTATGACTTCGAGTATCTCTAACTTTGTATTTGCAGGCAGGAATGACAAGAAAAAGCCAATCTGTGAAAACGCCGTTTTGCAAGTGATTAGACAAATTGGTTATGATGGAATTGCTAGCGGTCACGGATTCCGACACCAATTTAGCACCATTCTTAATGAGCATGGATTTAGCCACGATATAATTGAACGGCAATTAGCGCACGCTGATCGCAATAGTATTCGCGGTATATACAACCACGCTCAATATTTAGATAAGCGGCGAAAAATAATGCAATGGTTCGCTGATTATATTGATGAAATATCAGGAATCGCGCACTCCAATATATGATGTATTACAAAAATAACACACCGCCCAACTTCAATATGGAGCAGGGCGGTAGTGATTATTCCCCTCACTCCGGCTGTTCAGGCCAGACGATATCGGGGGCGGTAGAACAATCCACCCGGTTGAGCAGGACGCGGTATTTTTTCCATTTAAGCAGGGCGGCTTTTTCTTCTTTCGTCGCCATGTCGAGGTCAACGGCATCCTGTAGGGGGGTGAGGGCAATTGTTGCCGTATCCATTAGTGACTGCTTTTCACGCTCCGCGCGATGTTGTAACTGTTCAGCCGTGGGGGGAGGATTGAGAATGATATCCGCTTCCGCTTCAGTAATCGGTATCAACCCGGGTTCTTGCGACCCCTCAAATTCATAGGCGTAGATTTCATTCTTCTCTGATTTGTAGTAGTGCATTAGCGTAGCTCCAGCCATAAAAAAATGTCATTTTGACCGCCATCCGATGCCAGTTGGTAACTGGAGCCAGCGGGAATAATGGCATGGTGGGTGAATGTTTTGAAAGCCCCTGCATTAAACTGGCTTCCCATCATCGACACAATGCTATTATTGACACGAAGTTGGTTACTGGCATCACCTGTCATTGACACGCTGACCATCACAAAAATAGGCCGGGTGGTCTCATTTCTATAGGTCACGCCCAGCTTCCGCCCCATGGTGAGGTTTAACAATTGTTGGTTGATACCAATACTGGCATTGGCTACGACTGACTCGCGAACGGTTTCGATTGCCTCGCCCACCGCACGTTGTGACATAATCGCCGCGCTGTTATTGCCGGTGCTTTGTGATAGTCCCGTGATGCGGTCTACAGGCACCTGTCCGTATGACACACTCCCTCGGGATTAAATGCCCAGAGATAATGGCTATCTATGCGATCCCGTACCCCAGCGGAACGGTCACTGTTAATGACGAAAAACGCGGTTTTGTTCAAAACTAAGGTTTCCTTGCTGTCACCGGAAAAATATTCCGACGAGGCCGCATTTTTCGCCAACTCTACCGTTTTTGCTAAACCAAGATTGTTCACAAACGCCACTTTATCCTCAACATCCGCACCGTTCTTCGCTTTTTCAAGGCGACTGTTGGCATTGTCGTTGACCTGATTCAACGCCGAATTAGTGGCGTAATCGCCTTTGTCTTGTTTGGTGTTCAGGGTATCGGTAATTTGACGTACGGCTTTAGACGTTGCCGCGATATTCTCCGCATTGCTATCCGTCGCATTACTCAGTTTGGTGATGCCCGCAGTTGTAAGTGATGCGTTAGGGATATTGGAACTAACCGTTGCCCTCAGCGCACTCAATAACCCTTTTTGCAGAGTAGCTAAATTCCCATCGTCCAGCACATCCTGATTGTTGGTTTCTGCGATAAACTGTGCGACCACCGTTGCTATCACACTTGCCTGCCGCCAGACTTTATTTAACTCCTGCGACTTTGCTACACCAGAACTAAAGCCATTAGTCCGAGCAATCAGCTTGCCGTACTCTTCGTTGGTTAATACGTTTGCCCCGTCCGCAATGCCGAACGGGAGAAATTCATTTTTTGCCATAATCCCCTCACAGTTTTACTGCCCAGCCACCGACATCAAATCCGGCAACCACGTCATGTTGAATGTCAAAACCAAACAGACCGCAATCGGCTGAATTGATATAATTGTTAACCCTCACAGCCTCCGGTTTGATGTTCAGATAACCTTGCCTAATAACCGCTTTGATTACCTCCGGTATCACGCCGCCGGTCATAAACACATCCATGGTCATGTTTTGGTTATCCACGAAAAACAGCGTGGTTTTACTGTCTGGCATGATGCGTTGATAAATCCGTTCCAGCATCTCGCCGGAGCCGTCCCAGTGATTGGCCTCAATTTTTACCCGCAGCAATGTGCGATAAGTCTCGTCGTCCAGTTCCGTAAAACCGCTGTCACTGTCGTATCGCCGCCTCCAGCTCCCTTGGTCAAAGCCGATACCGTCCATATCCAGTGAGAAATACACGCCGACAATGGGTGTTTTCACATAGCGGGATAAGCCTATCCATTCGCCGACTGCATCCAGTTGTACGCCAACAGCCTTATCCAGTGAAAAGGCATCATTAAGCTGTAAGGTCTGTTGAGCAATGTCAGAGAGTGAACGGGTGATGAGGTCGATGTGGGTAACGAATTTAGGTGCTGTCCGGTGCTGCGGGGTGATCAGTGCTAAGTAATCTCTCATGTCACCACCAGTTTGATATTATCCGGCTGACAGGTTACCGCCTCGTTGTACTGGGTTTTCAGATTACCCATCACTACCGTATCTGCCGTGCGCCCGATTTTGATATCCGTGATATCGTAGGTCTTGCCCTCATCATCGTCAGGCAGGTTCGCAGGTGTAAACAACTTGGTCAGATACACACTGTCCCCGATATGCACGGAGTTAATGTAATCAGTCACGCCTGCTTTTATCCGGTCGCCGACTAACGTGGTATAACCATCAAAAGGCGTTAGATGGATTTCAATAAATACGGACACATCCACCGGGCGAGAGAAACGTATCGGATGGGTGATCTGGTAACGGTCAGCGACTTTAATCACCGTGTCACCAAACGTGCCGCCACCGGGTGTTTTCTTTAACGCAATGGTACGGGCAATCGTACTGGCATCCCCGCCATCAACAATCATGGCTATGGAGTGTCCGGGAATACCGTATTCATCCGTTTGCCCGGTATCGTTCTCAAAGCCCCGTAAGCGTGAAACACCGGGGATCAAACTGATAGCACCCAATATGCCATCCAATACAGTACGAGACGGTAAAGCGACTGAGCTACGCTGGCGTATCCGCAGTTCACCGTCTGTCTCAATGGCTCTACCCGGTGTGGCGATAGAATGGTTGGTCACTTTTTGCCAACCGCGTGTTGGTGTACCAATGTCATTAATATCGCCTATAGCCGCCGTGATCCCGCCTGATGTCTGACAGGTCGCCGTGACAATAACAGAACCATGCGTACCGATAGTGACGGCATCCGGCAACCGCCATGAATAGCCCTGCACATCACGCACCGTACCATTTTTGATGACCGTACCGACCTGACCGATAATCTCCACATCACAGGTGGATTTGGTCGTTCTGTGCCGGGTCATGCCGTTGATAGCAACGTTGTTTGACAGGGCTGAACCTGTCGCTGTTGACGGGCTGAATGAGTTATAGGTGGCAATCAGGGCATTATTGGCATCATGGATAGCCAACGCATAAATCGCCACCATCTGCCCGTCTTGGCTGTCCGGGTCAAGGTACGCATCCTCACCGTAAATCTGGTGGAAATACCCTGTAAGCCGTGACAGTATCGTCGGGTAATCAGGCGCAGTGATGCCGCTCGCGGTAATAGTAGCCGCAAGCCCTAACGTATCTAAATTAAGCATAAGTTACCGTTCGCTGGTGAGGGTCGTTTTGCCGTAGCGGGTGTTGATGGTGGCTGTAATGGTGATTTTTCGGGTGTTCGGGTCGCGGATGGCATCAAGGGCTAATATCCCTGTCACCCCTTCCGTATCAAGAATGCGCTCTTCAAGCGCAAGCGCACTGGTGTAGTTCTTCTCCAGCACCGCTTCCCGATAGGGCGTCCCCTCCTCCACATCCAAAAACCAATCCCCGCGCCATAGGTCGAGTCGGGTTTTTACCGCCTGAGCCACTGTTTCAGGGGAATCAATCAGAAACGTATTATCCCCCTGCCCGAAACTGTAATCGCCGTTAGCGTCCTGTCGTCGATAGCGCATTATTGCGGCCCTCCTGTTGTACCGTCTCCGGTTCTGACGCCATTGTGCTTGTGTGTCATCAGACTGATACCGTCTGCGGTGACATCGTTTTTCACCTTCACTGGCCCGTTCAATGTCGCTTCACCGCCATTCGCGCCCATACCTTGCGACAGGTTGCCGTTAATAACCACATTGCCATTTAACACAATGGTCGGTGAAGTGATCTCTGTGCCTTTGTTCGCAGTCGCGGTCAGCTTACCGGGGGTTTTGACTGTGATGTTATGGTTAGCCGGGCTCAGCTCAATAAACGCCGCGCCATCATCCGTACGCAATTGGGCGGATTGAGTACTGATATTGCTGATTTTCCGCGCCTGAGACTGTGGCCCTACAAACGCAAAACCATCAGACAGGTGATGCTGGCGCGGGTCTACGGGTTCCTGAACGCCGCCGTTCTGCCACCAGTAATCAATGCAACGGTCAGCAAACACCACCAGACATTCATCACCCGGCTTAACCGGAAATGTCAGCGTCACCCCACCGCCGCGAGGAAATATTACCGGCACATCCACCAGCAAGGGTAAAGCGACGGATTCTGTTTTGCCTGTTTCGTCTGTCATTTTCCAGCGTATTGCAGGCTGTGCTGTCACAGTCACGGCATCAGGATTGAATGACTGAACAATGCAGGGGATGGAAACATACAGTCCTGAGCTGACCGACTCCTGCATCAGCAAGAACGGCGTTTCAGGGTGGTTCATGCGTTCAAAGTTAGTGATCATGATCGGGTATCCGTTGCGAGTGCTGCCTGAGAAAATAGAGTCTGGTTGGATTTGGCGACGCAAATCAAATCCATGTAAAACGGCTTCTCGCGGGTATCGCCGAAGTAGCTGACGTTTATCACGATATAATCACCATCGGCATCAGTTGCAGCAGGGATTTCTAACGACCCTTCGTAGCTTTCTCGTCGGGCAATAGCGCCCGTTGATAAACCCACTTCATTGATGGATTTATTATCTATCCGAATGAGTGTACCCGGTCTGATTTTCGGATTAATCAAACACTTTACGTTGATACCCGCGCCTATGGTCTGCTCCGGCATCCCGATTAATCCGGTGTTATAGTTCAGCACCACGGCCTCGGTGAGATAAACGTTCCTGGGGATAATGTGGCACTGACCGTCCTCATAACGCCATTCGGCATTGTTTTGTTTGGCGAAGATATTCATTTCATCGCGTTGCATCCCGAAGAGAACCTTGCCCCGTGGAGCTACGTTTAACTGAAGCTCAGGACGTAAACCGTAAGTTATTTTGTACTGCTCAAGGTTTCGCATTAGTAACCGGTCGATATCCTGCTGTGTGTAGCCTGATGCGATAGTGATATTAATCTTGGCATTGTTATACGCTTGGTCGCCGTCTCCGGCCTGTATCACCACGTAATTATCCGTAGGGCTGTCACGTCCGGTGTAGGTGTACTGGATTTGTCCGGCAAATATCTGGCCTGAGTTACCTTTGTATCCGGCTGAGAACTGAATAAATTTGAACTCATTCTTGCGGATTTTGCTCCGTGTCTCGTCATTCAGGTTATAAATTTTGAAAATGCCCGTGGCAGGATAAGCAAAAGAAGGACGGGTAATATTGAACTTGATTTTCAGCTCAGAGAGGTCAAGCCCGTCGCCGTTCTCATCTGCCACAATCAGCTTGCATTCGCGAAGCCATTGTTTTGACATAGTGACTCCGTATAAAAGAAAAAAACCGCACTGGGCGGGTTGATTGTGAAATTCATTAAATGAAGGCTATTTTACAAATGCCTCAATAATTCTTGGTATTGCTGGCAGCAATTGAGAGAAGACTACAGCACCGACAACCCATAAAATTATTTTGTTTGCAGAGTTTGTTACATCTGCTTTAGTGGCGTAATTAGATTCAATTACCGCAACCTTAGTCATCAAGGTGTTAACGCTACCTGTAACGGCTTTTAGGTCAGACTTCATATCATTGACGGTAGCCTTGATGCTTTCAACGTCTGATTCAAGTTTTATGACGCGTGATTCCATGTTACCTCCGTCTACTATTCACCGACGCGTTGTCATAATATTAACACTCACTGGTTATACAATCACCAAATAAAGCCATCCGTGGTTTAGTGTTAATGGCAATTTGAGCTTCTTAGCTTACTCAGAACAATCCAGTTATCACGACGAGCTGTGTTGATTTCTACGTGGGCTGTTGCTCTCTCAAGAATTTTCCTCATCATTTCTTCTATCATTGCACCTTCTTTCGGGATATCACGATAGATAGCGGCTATCATCAGTCGAGGCATTAGCCCGTTTTCAGCTTCAACGAGGAACTGGTCTAGCTCAGCAAAGAGTAGCTCATTGAACCAGCCTGTTTCATACTGCGGGTTAGTGTATAAGGTGAAACCAAGCAGATTATTGCGCGCCTTTTGAACAGCGAATTGTTTATACGCCTCAAGAGTCTGTAAGTTTCTCGGATAATTGCGATCGGTTACGACCATGTCCCAGCTCCCGCAAGAGTTCTTCCAGCTCATCTTCGGTTAAATCAGCATACTGAATTGGCCCACCGCCTTTGCCCGTGATTTCCGTTTTCTTCGGTGCGTCCCAGCCCATCAGATCAGCCAGTTGTTTAATTGCTGCTTTCGGGTCATGGAGCTTTAACTTGATACCATCTTTACCGGTGGTTAATTCTGAGATAGCGCTCATTGCCGCAGGACTTTGAAGTGCACTGTCTTTAAATTGCCATGTCGCTTGGAATACAGGCTTACCCTCGTCGTCTTCACCTATCTGACTGTTACGGAATTCAGCGATATCATGAAGGGAAACACGACCCATAGTAGAAAGACGCTCTAACGCCTCCTGACGGCTCATAACCGCCTCAGAAACGGCTTGTTGGTTCATTGAGTTAAGAAATGCTTTAACCTTAAGATTACCGAAGATCTGACTAGCCGAAACGCTGGCTGTATTTTCATTTTTCGCCTTGTATCCCGCCTGTTTGTAGGCATCTATCTGATTCAGTCCTTTTAAGATGCCTAACACGAATTGCTGTTGTTGTTTTGTTAGGGCATCAAAGAGAACTTGCTGCTCGTCGGTGAGCTTTGGTTTCTTTTGTGCCATTTTCTTTCCTTATTTCGATAATTCACAAGCCATCTTCATGACCTGCTCTAATTCTTCGTTATTGAGTCCGTAGTATCGCTTGAGCTTGACGATATCCAGCAACATCTTAGCCTTCTTCTTCTTTAGGAGCGATATCAGGCATTGGCCTGATCGGACGTAGTCCCGGTGGTATCTGGTGCTCAGGCATATTTACCTCTCTTTGGTTGATTCAGAATAAAAAACTGTCTCTATTTATATCTGCCGCTGTTTGAGCGAGACCACACCCGCCCAAAACTGACACAAACCTCTATCAAGCACCCGTTTGAGGATGCTTTGCAGAATTTTGTATTTTTACTTCTTAGGTTTCTCTGCCGAATACTTACTTGCCCATGCTTTGGCGATACTCAGGCAATCATCAAACAACTTACCTTTCCTGCTAGCTGAGGCCGAACGGCGATAGTGTTCTTTTGCCCGGTCACTTGCCATCCCTGCAATAGATGAAGAAAAGCCGAGCTTGATTAACTCGGCCTGTGCGTTCTTTTCGATGAGTTGTTCGTGGTTCATGCAGGCTCGCCCTCTTCATCAGGGAAGTCATCAAGTCCCGGTAATGTAAGTTGAGTAAGCTGTAATGCTAATTTCGTGGCATCCTTAATGCGTTTAATATCTCTTTTGCGCTGAGCCATCAAACCACTACCCTTTTGGCCTCGATGCTGGAAAGAAGCTTTATCAAAAGCAGCTATTAAGTCATGCATCTTTTGACCAGTAAGCTGAACCATTGCAGTAACATCAAGTGCACCGATATCAATGTTTGATTCTTTCTCAATCAGATCTAATAACCATTTTCGCAATTCTTTGGCAACTTTGGTTCTTGATAACATTCCAATCAGATGAGCACCTCTGAAAAAAAAAGCCTGACACCTGAGGATAATTCACCATAAGTCATTGATTTGTGCGAGGCCGTCACTTTGACCACGGTAGTCATCGTATCGGTAAACTCATCTTTGTGGCGCTGGTAAATCTTGTTCACTTGCTTCATATCGGATAGCCAAGTAATTTGGCTAACTGCTCACCTGTAAACCAAATCTTCCCGTCCTTATTGTCAAATGGAACGATTTCATGTTCTTTGAAAGTTAATGCTGTACTCATCGGGTTTAGTTCCTTATAGAAAGCCGAACCTGCTCACACAGAAAAACCGCACGCAGAAAAACCCTATTAATAACGGTTTTCTCAGGCTCGACTTTCTGTAAGGTTCTGCGTTTTTATTAATGTGCGCTGTGAGTGCGCGGTGAAATTCAGATATAAAAAAGCCACCACGGGATGTGATGGCTTGGGGTATTATTGCGATGAATTACTATTAGATTTCGTTGGATGCTTTTTTGAGTTTTTCTTTCGCTAACTCAATGGCTCTATCCTTAACTGCACTAACAGATAGAGATTCACTATCTGACAGGAAAATCTCAGTTACAAAGCGATAATCATCATGGCCTTCAGTCGCAGACATAATAAGCTCCACAATCAGCCCGTTCTGATAATTGCCATCAATATAATCTTTAACTGGCGTTATATTTTTAATTTCAAACTTCATGGTCATTCCCTACTAACATGTTATTTATTGGAAGGGCCATTTTAATTTTGCTGCGGTTTTAATACAGTCGTTACAATTGTCTCAAGACTTGCACAAAGAGCCTCACCCACACTGCGTCCTAACATAATCCTGCAATCCCAAGATCATTTGCTCTGAGGCTAGAGTGATTGGCTGTTCGCTTCATCATATAATTTAGTGAAAGCTTCAGCTAAATGGTCAATTCTAACCGATACACCATTACCATCTTTCTGAAGAAAAGCACTCCCATCATCACAGTAACCTAATTTGAATCCTGCAATTTCAATATCGTTTGGTGCATTGTTCATTTCGTCACCTTATAACATTCAGTTTTAATGTAATCCTGCAAATATCTCAGTTTTGCCCGGTCGTTGATGATGTCTTCTCGGATATCGAGAACAGCTTGTCCAGTTTCTCTAGGGAGTTCGACGGTGGTTGCATGGCCCACGCTGCCGGAGGAAGTGGCTTCAGACACAGGACAGGTGGCTTGGATGCGCAACTTGCGACGACCAGCGGCAACATCAGCCCGAAGAGTATCGATTTCAGTCTTGGCATTGGCGAGCTCCTGAGTGTGTTTGTTGTCTAGTTCATGCAGCATGTCAATGTGGGTGTTCTGGTAGTTAATTCGGTCGGTCAGTTGCTGGATTTCGGTTAGCTGGTCGCTATTGATACCAAGCTGTTTCTTATATCCAGAGCGATAGAGGTAAGCAGCACCGGAAGCAATAATCAAAGCAACAATAACGCCATAGGTAAAATTGAGTCTCATGACAAAAACATCTGGCGCTCAGATGCCCTGCGCTTAGTCAAACCGTTCATCACCTTACCTGCTGCCTTATTCCATCTCTGGAACTCATCGGCTGCACCTTGATAGTCACCTGCATTGAGTTTCTTCAGTAAGGTAGAACGAGCGAAGTTACCTGCACCACAATTGAAGATGAACGAGCACAGGGCATCGAACTGTCCCTGAGTCAGTGATACCTGCACGGCGGATTCAAGGGTGAGGTAAATAGGCTTAAGATCATCATGCAGGAATGCTTCGGCTTGATGTTCGGTGATAACTTGCCCCGGCTTGACGTCTTTTGTGTGACCGTAGCCAATCGTCCACGGAATACCACCCGTTGCCGGATCGGGATAAGCTTTCAGTTTCAGGCCTTCATATTGTTTGATGAAGCTCAATCCGTTCTCACTGATTTTCATCAGATCTCACCCCGCTGTTGTTTGGCTCTCGCTGAATGTTTGATAAAAAGGTAATTCCATTCAATATTGAAAACCCTGCGCGCCCATTTATGTTGCTGGTAGCACTTCGCAAACTTTTGGTCATGGTGCCAATGGTTTCTCAACTTCCGCAGCGCCCACCAACGACGAACCTGATAAAACATTACAACCAGCGGAAATATCTTTACACCGTATATTTCCTTAATCATCTGTGAGCACCTGTCAGTCGGTTCCAGAAATACGTGAGGGCGATACTGCCCATTGCCCCGCACATGCCTGCGCTGGCGAATGTCATGTATAAGCTCAACCCAGCTTCCAAACTGATAAATCCGCCTATCAGTCCGGTAAATCCTGAAACAATGACTTGGGCAAATGCCCCAAGCCAACTCCAGCGGGCGTTGCTGGTTTTTATATCAATGATGTAGCGGACTATCCCGCCCCATGCAGAAAGCAACAAAAGTATCAGCCACTGAGACAGCTCAAAGCTGCTTGGGTCTTTATTTGGCATACGCATATTTCCACCCCATCAGAACAATGGGCGTCCGTGGGGTGAGTCTGTGGTCGCCCCTGTGAGTTGTTGTGAATAGGTTGCCAGCCGCAATAGGAGATACTGAGGTTATGGGGGTGATTGTGGTGGCAAATTTGGAGTAATCAATATCGAGCGTCCGACAATAGACGCCCTGTATTGATCACACTCGACCACGACATATCACACGAATAGTGTCACCTGTTAACGTGGTTATGTAGGCTTGGTCTGTGTTTTTAATATCGAAATTAATCAAATTACCGTTCTGACCATGCTCAATACGAGCGATGACATGCTCAGGAACTTCTTTTGGGTTAAATTCTAAACGGTACATATCGCCCAAAATCCATGACTCTTCAACCTTACGGCTATTTCTTTCTGTGATTAGTTTTAGTGCGTACATATTTGGTTTCCCTATTACGTAGATAGTAAAAAGGCTGCATTAAGCAGCCTTGAATGAATACCATACCAGCCATTAGTCAGATGGTAACTATTGTCTGAGAACGGGGAGTATGGGCTTTCAACAATACCGTCATCCAGACGGTAGCCTGAGTGGACGCACCTTAAACAGGTCTTAATGCCTCTCAAGGAGGTGACAAGGATATTCCTCTGAACATCCCGAACGCGCAGGATTTCGAACTACCTGAAAATCTTCGGTAGTTGAGCTGTAAACTCTAAGTTGACTACTGGTAGATATGAAAAAGCCCCGCGAGTGCGAGGCTATGGAATTCATATTAATACCTCCAAGCACAAAAACCTGCGGAGGATAACATGAATATACTAAAAAATAATTTTTTTACAAGTATTTCACATTATTTTTTCTTATATCGAATTAACATCTATTTCCCTTCCGTTATCTAGTTCGTGGTTGATCGCCTTATGCATCTTTGCCTCAATTATTCTAATGCACCAGCGAACCCTATCTCTTGATTGAGGTATAGTTAACTCATCTTTGACGATTCGCGATAAATACTGCGCAATGGTTTCTATCCTGTGCCCATACACGTAATAGTTATTCCCATAGTTGCAATACTACCTTAGTCGAGATCGAGGTATTGGCCACAGCGCATAATGACTTACCGTTAATCCTGGATGAACTGAAAAGCGTTAACCCTAAGCTGGTGGGTCAGGTTGCATATATGCTGGCTCTTGGGCAGGGAAAAGCACGAGGCACAAAAGATGTTACTTTGCGTGAAACGCTACAATGGCGAACTCTGGTGCTGGCATCAAGCGAAGATGCTTTCGAAAGTTATCTTAAGGCTTCGGGTGAAAGCGTTGCCGCAGGCCAGCAAGCTCGCTTTGTGGATATCCCGGCGATAGTAAGCGATGAGGATGGCGTTTTTGATACCCTCCACGGACTAGGCACAGCTAAAGAATTTGCCGATTCTCTGAATGCCTTAACAACGAAATATTATGGATGTGCTGGTATCACATGGCTTGAAAAGCTTACTACTTCTTCCCGTTCGGAGCTGGTTGATCGCTTGCGAGCGTTAATTATTCAGTTCAAGGAAGTTTATAGACCAGAGGATGCAGGAGCACAGTTAGACCGGGTATTAGAGCGATTCGCGCTCTGTGCTGCTGCGGGTGAGCTGGCGACTGAATGGGGTATTACAGGTTGGGATACCGGGGAAGCTCTACGCTGTATTGGTGAGTGCTTCAAAGCCTATGTAGATAGTAGGGGCACGACTGGTGATCTGGAAGCAGTAAACGGTATTGAGCGGCTGAAGGTGTACCTCAGTACTTACGGTGAACACCGCTTCCGTTCGGTTCCCAATTATTGGGGGAATATGCCGATATTTGACGGTTATATTGCTTTATCTACCGGTGAAGCTGTAGATAGCTCTGATGTTAGTAATGAATCGATACTTGAGGATGATAATCCCCCATCGCGCATTTATTGGATTACATCAGAAGCATTGAAAGAACGTGCTTTGGATGGCTGTAATTTTGATATAACAATTGCCGCCTTACACAAAAAAGGGGCACTTGTTGGCGTAACAGAGGAGGTAGGTAAGAACGGTAAACCTCGTACCGTTTATAACCCTAAGAAACGTGATCCGCTTGGTTATAAAGACCAGCGCCGATTTTACAGGATAGACGCAGGTAAGCTATTTGAGTGATAAGAGAGCCGGAGCAATCCGGCTTATTTTTTCCTCGCATGTTTCCCCAACGTAAGGTGTGATACCCATTTATAGATGGTTCTGTAATCTTCCATTTGCGGCCTGTGTATACCACGCTTATCTATGGGGTGTAGGAGAGTGTAATTATCAGTGCCTTTAGGGTTCTCGATAATAAAAGTAACATATTTGTCATAAACTGATTCGGCTAGCTTTTCTTTACCAACGATGTAGTCTTTTGCTTTGGTAATATCTTCTGCCCATTTTATGCATTGGTCTTTAAGCGCACCGTCTCGTTGTTCACTGCGGAGCTTCCCCGCTTTCCGCCGGGCATTTTTGATGTCCAGATTTTCAAATTCATTCAATGTATCGCGGTCATGTTGCTCTTGTGCCAAAACCGCAAAGACGAGATTAGAGGCCGCGAGATGATATGAGGTGCTATCAGACTCCACGGTTAGCCCACATCCCCATATAGCACACGCGCTGACCAGTAAGTCATTCTTACTGCTGTCTGCCAGTGTTTCGACTATAGAATAGTGCCAAGCATCACTGCCAGGCTGACAGAGTTTTTTTATGGTTACAGTAGCAACATCAATCAAATCCCATACACTTAACCTGAACAGAGCTTCTTTTCGTTCATCATTGGTTAATTTGGATACTTGCTCAGCACACCAATAAGCCGGGGAGTGGGGGTATAAACCGTTTTCCATACCATTACCAATAGAGTAATGTTTGAGTGCTGCGTTTACATTATCAAGAATAAAAATATCATCCGACATAGTAATCACTTCCTACGATGCGTAATCCTTTGACACTTCCAGCTACCGTTAAATCACCCGTTGCTGCGCCTTTTACATATAGCCCCCACCAATCCATCATAACTCTGCGCTGTTCTAAATAGGTGGCTCGGTTATACGCTGCCCGGACAGAGTTCTTTTCTCTGTGAGCCAATACGGCTTCTATGGCATCGGGCATAAAACCCTGCTCATTCATCGCGGTACTGACAATTGAGCGGATGCCGTGTGCAGTAAGCATATCCTGATACCCCATGCGCTTTAACGCCATATTAGCGGTCTGGCTGTTCATGTGCGTATTTGGGGTGGATCTGTGTGGAAAGACAAATTCCCTATGCCCGCTGATAGGTTTCATAATTTCAAGCAGATCTAAAGCCGGTTGGCATAAAGGCACAGTATGAGCATGCGATGTTTTCATCGTTTCTGCGGGTATATTCCAGACTTTATTTTCAAAGTCTATTTCTGACCAACGCGCTTTTACCGCTTCCCCTGGACGTACAGCCGTTAATAGTTGCCACTCAATGACTAAACGTGTTTGCCGTTCTACCTGTGCAACGGAGAGCGCTTGCATTAATCCGAGGAGTTCTTCGGGTCGAATGGTCGGGTTATGCTTTTTCTTTGGTTTAGGAAATGCCTTGCTGACAGTGGTAAAAGGGTTGGCATCAATAACGCCTAAATTCATGGCGTAGTCGATGATCTCCACGGTTCTTTGTGTCAGGCGTTTAATCGTTTCCAGATTGCCCCGTGCTTCAATCGGCTTGAGCACTTCCACCAGAATAGGTGCTTTGAGGCTTGATATCGGTACATCACCGAGTTTAGGGAAAATATCTTTTTCCAGTGAGCGCCAGATATCTTTGGCGTAATCTTCACTGACAGTGGTTTTCTTCACTTCAAACCAGCGGGTAGCAATATTCCGTAAGGTGTAGCTGTTCTCTTCCTGTATTGCCGCTGCTTGCTGTTTACGCCAATCAACAGGATCAATATCTTTAGCCAGCATCGCTTTTGCTTCGTCTTTGAGTCGGCGAGCGTCAGCCAGCTTAATAGAGGGGTATTCACCAAATGCAATCATCGTGCGCTTTTGGGTGAAGGGTTTGTAGTATCGGAAATACCAGAGCTTAATGCCTGATGCTTTTACGAGGAGTTCTAAATTATCTCCGTCACGGTAGATCGTGTCTTTGGGCTTACCTGTTTTGCTATCAAGTTTGGCTTTGACATTAGATACCGTTGTAGGGGAAAGCGGCGTTATCTTTTTAGGCATCGGGCACCTCTAACCGTAGTAGTAAGTGTTCTCTGTGGTAGTAGTAGCGGTTTATTGGTGTAGTTGGGCTGTTACTACTAACGTTTTACCTCTTTAACCTTGTACTGCGTCCCTCTGTGTCTAAGCGTTCTTATTGTATTTTTATATTTAAATCAATTGATTAATGGTGATTTTTTAAGTTTTGGGACGTGTGAGAAAATATGTACGGGACGGCATTCTAACAGTGTTTTATTTTATAAATCATATTGTTAAGTGTTTAGGGACATCGGGACGCCATTTTTTGCAAAAAACTTAACTATATATATGAGTTTCTCTTGGACACTTGGGTATTTACGTTTTGGTAGTAAGTGTTTTTGTAGTGTAGCCGACTTACTACCAAAACTATCGAGTTATAACGATGCTAAACGAATACTAACGGGCAATAAAAAAGCCCTAACTCATTATGATTTAGGGCTTTTTCTTTTACTTTTACTTTCGGTGTATTCCGATGATTTCCGAATACAAAATTGGTGGAGCTGGCGGGAGTTGAACCCGCGTCCGAAATTCCTACATCCTCGGTACTACATGCTTAGTCTAATCTTTACATTCGCTTGCCAGCTGCGGACAGACACGCCACTAACAAACTAGCCTGATTAGGTTTAACGCTTCAACCCCAGGCAAGGCATCCACGCGATCTCTTTTGGGTTTGACCTCTCTTGATCCCCGTCCTAAGAGCGGAGGCTAGGGAGAGAGGGCTCTGCGCAGGTTATTAAGCTGCCAGTGCGTAGTTTTCGTCGTTTGCGACTATTGTTTTGCGGCTTTTTACGAGGCCAACCGCCCCTCGGCATGCACCTTGGGTTTCGCGAATCCCGTCGAATCCAGAATCAGCCCCAAGTATGTTAAACGCAAGTATATCAGAATATTGAGCAATAATGCTAGTGGTTAACGCCCAGCATTCTTCATAATTCGCGCTTTGTCTAATTTCCACTCACGTTCTTTAATGTCTGAACGTTTATCATGCGCTTTTTTACCTTTGGCAACGCCGATTTTGATTTTACACCAAGCGTTTTTCCAATAAAGGGAAAGGGCGACGATAGTATAACCTTCACGATTGATGCGGCCGTATAGGGAATCAAGTTCGCGTTTGTTAAGTAACAGTTTACGTGACCGTGTAGGATCACAGACCACATGGGAAGAGGCGACATTTAATGGCGTAATTGTGGCACCAAAAAGATAAGCATCACCATTTTTAAGCAAAACGTAACTTTCACTGATGTTTGCCTTGCCAGCGCGCAGTGATTTGACTTCCCAACCTTGTAGCGATAAGCCAGCTTCGAATTCTTCTTCAATAAAGAATTCGTGGCGAGCTCGCTTATTCATGGCAATTGTTGCCGAACCGGGTTTGTGTGCTTTTTTCTTTGTCATAATGCGTTGTATTATACTGTAAGCGCTAATGAAAGAAATCTCTTCTGCATGATATTTAGCGATAACCGCACATTTATTGTGCTAAAGATCATCAGGTTTTTATTTAACCACATTAAAGTGATATTATTCGGCGCTGTTATGTTTTACAGGAAATGATATGCCACAGATTAATCGCTCTGCGTTAGTTCCATACAGCGTGGAACAAATGTATAAATTGGTCAATGATGTGAAATCTTACCCGGATTTTTTGCCGGGGTGTGTCGGCAGCCGCGTTATAAGTAGTAATGGTAATGAAATGACGGCTTCTGTTGATGTCTCCAAGGCAGGGATCAGTAAGACGTTTATAACGCGGAATACGTTATCTGACAACCAAAGCATCAGTATGCAGCTGGTTGATGGTCCCTTCCGCAAACTCATGGGTGGATGGCACTTCATTCCACTTAGCGAAGATGCCTGTAAGGTTGAATTACATCTCGATTTTGAATTCACTAATAAGTTGATTGAGCTCGCTTTTGGTAAAGTATTTAAGGAACTGGCCGGTAATATGGTTCATGCTTTTACCCAACGTGCGCGCGAGGTTTATAGTGTCTGAAATCAATATTGAAGTCATTTATGCTTTACCAGAACGGCAATATCTGCGTAATGTTAAATTGCCTCAGGGAGCCACTGTTGAACAGGCAATTATGGCATCGGGGCTTTTAGAGTTACGTAGCGACATTGATTTGGCTAAGAATAAAATTGGCATTTATAGCCGTCCGGCTAAATTGGCAGATACTTTGGAAGAGGGGGATCGTGTTGAAATTTACCGTCCTCTTATTGCTGATCCGAAAGAAATGCGTCGTAAACGCGCAGAACGTGCAAAAAATAGTACTCAGTAGATATCTGCTTGATATTTACTCGCCAGAAATTAATTCACTGGCGAGTAAATAAAATCTCGAACCTTACCCATTTTTCGGCAAAGATTTCTCATTTTTGATATCAGTTAAAACGCCATTACTATCAAAAGTGAGTGTCAGTGTTTCTTGTTTTACTTTCTCGTGCCCGGGCTGCTGACGGAATATGTAATACCATGTCTGGCTACCAAACGGATCTGTCAGCATAGGTGTTCCCAAAGTGTAAGTAACCTGCTGTTGAGTCATCCCTTTATGGATTTTTGATACTGCATCCGGTGTCAGGTAATTCCCCTGATTAATATCAGGACGATAAATAACTCGCTCAAACATAGAGCAACCCGCAGTCAGCATAACTAGAGATATAGTTGCGGCAGTCAACAATTTACAGCGCATAGTAATCACATTCCTTTAGGAGTTAGGCTGTCGATGATAATAAACATTATAGAGTTTGAAAACCTCTATGCTATTTGCCTATAGCTTTAATTTTGAAATCGGTAAGATATATGACTTCAATTATACAAAAAAGTTGTAGTAAGTTATGCGGCTAAGAGTTCCTTCGCGTTAGCCAGCGTATTTTTTGTCACTTCATTGCCTGCAAGAAGTCGGGCAAGCTCCTGTAACCGAGCTTTTCTATCTAACAGCTGCATTTGGGTTTCTGTTTCTTCTCCATCAGTCTGTTTATTGACGTAAAAATGCTGATGACCACATCCTGCAACCTGCGGTAAATGTGTAACACACATAACCTGAGTTGATTCGCCCAATTCCCGGAGAAGCCGTCCTACGATCATTGCCGTCGGGCCACTGATACCAACATCAACTTCGTCAAATATTAGTGCTGGTGTTTCCATTTTTTTGGCAGTAATCACCTGAATCGCAAGAGCAATGCGGGAAAGCTCACCACCTGAAGCCACTTTTGCCAGTGATTGGTGAGGCTGCCCGGGGTTAGTTGTGACATTAAATTCTACCTTACTGGCACCATCAAGATTTAAATGCTCAGGCTCGAAAATAACATCAATAGTGAACCGGCCGTGAGGCATTGAAAGTTGATGCATGCTGTTGGTGATAAGCTGACTTAATTCGATGGCGTATTGCTGGCGAATCTGATGGAGCTTTTCAGCAACGCTGAGCGCTTGTTGATAGTGTACGCTGACGAGTTCACTGAGGTGAGCACAATCATCTTCCTGCTGTGAAAGCTGGTGCTGTTCTTCCAAAAGTTGCTGATGTAAGGCTGGTAGCTCTTCGGGGGAAACGTAGTGTTTACGTGCGATACTGATTTGCTGTGAGATTTTTTGTTCCAGCTCAAACAAGCGGTTAGGGTCTAATTCCAGTTGATCGCTGTAATGACGTAGCTCATCACTCACTTCACTGATTTGAATAGAGGCTTCTTCCAGCATATTCAGTAATCCGCTGAGTTTATGATCCATACTGGCAAGTTCAGTCAGCTCGTTCCGTGCGTAACTCAGCAGGCTAACGATATTTTGCTCATCATTGTCACTTAAAATTTGCAGGATATCCTGACTACCAGATAAAAACTGACCGCAGTTTGCCAGACGTTTATATTCGCTGTCCTGCTCCTGATATTCACCGAACTGAGGTGCCAGCTCATTCAGTTCTTTCAGATGATATTCCAGTAGCTGTTGCCGTGAACGGCGCTCAAGAGCCTGCTGCTGAAATTGGGCAAGATCCTGACAGCTTTGCCTCCATTGCTGATATGCCTGCTTCATTTCATTTTTTAGTGTGAATTCACCGGCGTAAGTATCCAGCAAATGTCTTTGATGGCGGTTTTCTAAAAGCAGCTGATGGGCATGTTGACCGTGGATCTGAATCAGATGTGAACCCAATTCACGCAGCTGAGAAAGAGGGACGGCAGTACCATTGATAAAACCACGGGAGCGCCCGTCTGCGGTAATAGTACGCCGTAGCAGGCACTCATTATCATCATCAAAACTGCCATCAAGCTGGTGTGTTTCTAGCCATTTACGGGCAGAAGGTGTATCTGCCAGCGAAAACCGGGCACAGATGTCAGTACGGGGAGCACCAGCTCGAACCATATTCGCTTCTCCACGATTACCAAGACATAAACCCAGCGCATCAATTGCGATTGATTTACCCGCTCCGGTTTCTCCTGTGATGGTTGTCATTCCTGAGCGAAAATCGATTTCAAGTTCGCGAACAATGGCAAAATTACTGATGGTCAATTGAGCTAACATCGTGCTCCTCCTACCTTTCTCTATACTTAAAACTATGTTTCTGTATATAAGTCCATGTTCCTGTGCATAAAAACATGTCTGTTCTTTTGCACAGTATAAACTGGTTTTTTATACAGTAAAGTAGGGAAGCATCTTTTTTTAGAACATTTTTTTTGACCAGCCTAACTTGGTACTCAGTGTATTGAAATAATTGTAATCTTTCGGATGGATTAAATGCAGGTTATATTCACTACGCTTAATGATAACTTCTTCACCATCCTGAATCGGTAGTACAATCTGGCTGTCACAACTGACTTCGTAATCATTGCTGTTTTGGGAAAACTTTAGACGAATACTACTTTCGCTGCTGACCACAAGAGGACGGGCAGAGAGTGTATGTGGAAACATCGGCACTAATACAATAGCATTCAGATTCGGTGTCAGTATTGGCCCGCCGGCTGACAGAGAATAGGCGGTAGAGCCGGTCGGTGTCGCTATAATGAGGCCATCTGAACGCTGCGAAAAGGCAAAACGTTCATCAATATAAACCTCAAAATCGATCATATGGGCGACTTTGCCCGGATGTAGGACAACTTCATTCAGTGCTGTACTACGCCGCGGTTTCTGGCCTTTTTTTGTGACCTGCGCTTCCAGTAGAAATCGCTTTTCATCCCGATATTCTCCATTGAAAACCTCAGAAAGCTGTTGCAAGGCGTTATCCGGATCTAAATCTGTTAGAAAGCCTAAATTACCGCGGTTAATGCCAATAACTTTAATATCATAACGGGACAGTACTCTGGCGGCTCCCAGCATGTTACCGTCACCGCCAACTACGATCACTAAATCGGCGGTTTTGCCGATTTCAGTTAAACCTCCGGTTTGTGCGTCTTTTAAATTAATATCTTTTGCAACTTGTCTGTCCACAATGACGTAATAACCTTTAGATACCAGCCAGTGATAAAGCATTTCATGAGTGGCTAGTGCTTCAGGGTGACGTGGACGCCCGACAATACCGATGCATTTGAATTCATTATTCATTGCTGTTATTTCCTGCAGCATATGGTTTTGCCCTCACAATATGATGTGTTCCCTTGAATCCCTCGTTTTGATCCCCATAATAAGCGAGAGTTGCGAATATAATACAAAATACGCGGAGATATTCATGAGTAGTAAAGACCAAAAAGTACCTGACGAGCAAGTCTCAGAAAATACAGAAAATGTATTTGAGCAACAAATGGATGCAGAAAAGGCAGACGCGCCAGAGACTGAAAGCATTGTTGACCCGCGTGTTGCCGAGTTGGAAGAAGAGCTGAAACAGGCTCAGTCTCGTGAACGTGATGCAATTCTGCGTGCTCGTGCTGAAGTAGACAACATTCGTCGTCGCGCTGAGCAGGATGTGGAAAAAGCACATAAATTTGCACTGGAAAGATTTTCTAATGAGCTTCTGCCAGTAATTGATAATCTGGAACGTGCTCTGGAAGCAGCAGATCGGACTAATGAGACTTTGGTTCCAATGATTGAAGGTATTGAATTAACCCTGAAATCATTTATTGATGCAGTGGGTAAATTTGGTATTGAAGTTGTTGGTGATATCAATGTTCCTTTCAATCCGGAAGTGCATCAGGCGATGACTATGATGGAGTCTGATCAGCATGAACCAAATCATGTAATGTTGGTTATGCAGAAAGGCTATACTCTGAATGGACGTCTGCTGCGTCCTGCCATGGTTGCTGTTTCTAAATAAGAAATACAGTTTCTGTTATTTAATGCCGCCGTTTTAGGCGGCATTTTTGCAGGAATATCCTATGGATTTCGAGTTGCATCGCGGCAGCAAGGGAATGAATCCCCGGGAGCATAGACAGCTATGTGACCGGGGTGAATGAGTGCTGCCAACAAAGAGACGACTTGAAAGACGACGGGTATATAAAATAACTATTCAGGAAGTACCGGGTTCCAGTCAATTGATGCCAATCCTTGGGATTCAAGTAGCTGGTTAGCCTGTGAAAAGTGCTTGCACCCCAGAAAACCGCGATGTGCTGATAAAGGAGAAGGATGTGGTGCTTTCAGGACATGATGGCGCTGGGTATCAATAATACGGCCTTTTTTCTGAGCATGAGCACCCCAGAGCAGGAAAATGACACCACTTCGGTGTTCATTGATCGCAGCAATGACCTTATCGGTGAAAGTCTCCCAGCCCAGATTTGCATGAGAGTGAGCATTACCCCGTTCAACCGTTAACACTGTATTCAGTAATAAAACCCCTTGTTTTGCCCAGCTAAGCAGGCAGCCGTGATTGGGACGCTGAAATCCTGCAATATCAGATTCCAGTTCTTTGTACATATTAACGAGTGAAGGTGGAGCGGGAATGCCCGGCTGTACTGAAAAAGCCAGACCATGAGCCTGATTCGGGCCGTGGTAAGGGTCTTGTCCCAGAATCACGACTTTCACATCAGCCAGTTCGGTATAGCGGAATGCGTTGAAAACATCCTGTTGTGGCGGATAAATGGTTTTACCTGCTTTACGTTCGTTTGCGACATACGTCAATGTATCAGTAAAGTAAGGCTGTGCTTTTTCATTGCCGATGACATCATGCCATGTAAGGAATGCGGACATAGCGGGTTCCGTTTTAAATAAAAGATTACCAGATAGGGTTAAGCTTACCGATTCCCTTAGCATAGGGAAAGCTTTCATCTAATAAGTTCCTATACCTCCCCCCTCTTTTAAGTATGTCTCCTCGTTGGTTGCATTGACTCACTTTAGCCACATCTAACTATTATAGTTGTTTATGATTCAGAAGGTGCTCCCTTACTACTTTGATGCAAATTGAAATGCATGGATTATATAAAAGTTAATACGCCCATTTGTTAAATAAAAATTAAATTTGATGTAAAAATGTTAATCATTCTGCCGATAGATGATTTAGGTCAGTCTGTTATGTCTAACTTAAATCGGTAGGAGTATTTTATGACTTTGGTGACAAATATCAGTTTATTGAGTAAGTTAGGTGCTATCCCTTTACAGGGAAATCAGGCAACTCTTCAGTCAACCTCTGCTGGCAGTACACTTCTGGATAAAAATAAACAACTTTCTCCCGCAATAAATTCCCGTTCAGAAAATACTAAACAAGCTGATTCGCTCTACCAATCATTGATAACGGCTTCTCAAAATAGAGTTATGGATACACCTGAATTAAAAGCTAATGATATTGCAGGAAAACATTCAAAATCTATTGATTATGCACTGGCTCAGGTCACCCGTGATGTTTATCGTCGAAATAGTTTTGGCATTGGTGACTATGTACGTGTGTCAGATGAAGAGCTAATTAAAGCGGGTATTGATCCTGATACTTTGGATGATAGTGCTACAGGGTTTCAGGCAGGGGTTTACCGAAATAAAGGGTTATATATTGTGTCATTTACCGGCTCAAACGAAATAAAGGATTTTATGGCGAGTATTCGTCAGGGGCTTGGATACAATGAAGCGCAATATAATCAGGCGGTAGATCTGGCAAAATCAGCATTAAAAGCATTTGGTGAGAATGTTATTTTTACCGGGCACTCAATGGGAGGAGGGCTGGCATCAATGGCTGCTCTGACAACAGGAAAGCCTGCGGTTACTTTTAATTCTGCCGGTGTTTCAGACTGGACACTGAAACGGATGGGGTGGTCACCGGGGGCTGGTCGTGAAATAGCAGAACAGGGATTAATCCGGAATTATATTGTTGAACATGACTGGTTAGATAATCTGCAAAAAGCATTACCAATTCCTCAGCCGATGGGAAGTCAGATTCTTCTTGAATATGAATACAAGCCGGAAAATTTCATCGATTCGATTGTCCGCTATAGCTATGCGTTACATTCATTCAAGGCTCATTTTTTGGAAGCTGTGCAGGAATTAATGGTTATTCATAAGCCATGGCAAGGGAAAGAAGATAGTAAAGAATATGGGAAAGAAAGTGTGATGATGGCTGCCGCGGGTAACGATATCAAAGATAATATTATCGCTTCAAATAAAGCATCATCACAGCAAACATGGGCGGTAGATATGAGTGATGATGAACTGGGTGTTTTATTCAGCCAATCCTCTCAGCACACTAATTTACAGCCGCAATTAAGTAAGGAAATAGTGGAAAAATATTATTCAGCTTAATTGGTTGTCTTTTAATTAAGAATTAATGCGTTGAGAACAATATCGATAACAAGCGGGCAAATAGCCCGCTTATACCAAAATTGGTTAATTGTCAGTAGATTCTGGCAATTCTGGTCTGGAGTTTCCTGAAGGAGCGCGGCGTTTTCCGATGTTTTTGCTGTCACGATGACGCACTTTTACCCGGTTTTTCTTCACTTCTTCTGTTTTTTTCTTTTCTTTGCGCTTTGCCAGCACTTTCTTGGATGGCTTATAGCTTTTGTTCTCACTTGGTGCTTTGGTTTGTGGACGAAGTTCGTCAACAACTCGCACTTTCAGTGGTTCCTGAAGATAGCGACTGATTTTTCCAAGTAATGGATGGTCATGGGACTCAATCAGCGCAATTGCGGTTCCTTTGCGGCCAGCACGGGCAGTTCGGCCAATCCGGTGCAGGTAAACATCTGCTGTGCGTGGTAAATCAAAGTTAAAAACGTGGCTGATGTTTTCGATATCCAGCCCACGGGAAGCAACATCGGTTGCAACCAGCACCTTAACCCGGCCATCATTCAGGCGCTTAACAGCATCTGTGCGTTTAGCCTGTACCATTTCACCTTCAAGAAAACTGGACTGAATACCTGCCTGATGCAGCCATTCAACCAATTCACGGACACGCTCCCGTTTACGTACAAAAACAATCGATTTTGTAACGTCTTCCTGTTTCAGCAAATGGCATAACAAGGCTGTTTTGTGTGCCAGATTATCAGCACGATAATAAAATTGCTGGATTTTCTTACGCTCACGACGGGAAGGTTCTGCATCGATCTCAACAGGATCTGTCAGCAGGCGCACTGCAAAATCACGGATGCTTTCGCCTTCAAGCGTTGCGGAAAATAGCATGGTTTGTTTACGCCAGCGGGTTTCTCCGGCAATCGTCTCAACGTCATTGGCAAAACCCATATCCAACATGCGATCGGCTTCATCAAGGATGAGGGTTTCTACTGCACGGCAGTCAAAGTTTTCTTCTTTGATATATTGCAGCAGACGCCCTGTAGTTGCGACGACAATGTCCTGATTCTCACTGAACACTTCTGCATGATTCATGTAGGCTACACCACCAGTAATCGTGGCAATATCCAGATGAGTATGTGCAGCCATCTCTCTGGCCTGCTCTGCAACCTGCATCGCCAGTTCACGGGTTGGTGTCAAAATCAAAATACGTGGTGGCCCTGATTTCTTACGTGGGAAATCCAGCAAATGCTGTATAGCCGGTAGCAGGTAGGCAGCTGTTTTGCCTGTCCCCGTTGGTGCGGAACCTAATACATCCCGCCCATCCATGGCCGCAGGAATGGCTGCCGCCTGAATTGCGGTCGGGCGTTCATAGCCTTTATCATTTAACGCATCAAGCAGGCATTCATCAAGTTCGAAGTCGGAAAAGTTTGTCGCAGTCATCATATACCTCTGTTTGGGCCGATGATTATAAACAGGTTAGGCTCATTCTTCACCCTATAACATGCACCAGTGTTAAAAGTATCAGGCGTTCGTGTGGCTTTTATCCTCGGGTCATAAGATTTATGCTATGAAGAACTTTGGTTTTCAACAGATATAATTCATGACGTTAATACACAAACCTGCTTTGCGTCGCGGTGGTTTCACATTCAAACAATTTTTTGTCGGGCATGATAAATGTGCCATGAAAGTCGGGACTGATGGCGTGCTATTGGGGACATGGGCACCGGTAGATAATAGAAAAAACTGTCTGGATATCGGGTGTGGCAGTGGACTGATTGCACTGATGATAGCCCAGAGATCCGGAAACGATACAGTTATTGATGCCGTAGAGCTGGACGAAGATGCAGCAATGCAGGCTATTGAAAATATCGATCAATCCCCGTGGCCTGACCGCATCAGGGTATACCGGCAGGATATTCATGATTTCACTGTGAGAAGCGAAAGCCGGTATGACTTGATTGTGAGTAATCCACCTTATTTCGAACCTGCCATTGCCTGTCGTAATGAGGCGCGCAATCAGGCGCGTTATACCGAAGCACTGACTCATCAGGGGTTATTGGACTGTGTTGAACAATTGATTACCCCTAACGGGTTATTTTGTGTGGTGCTTCCTTATGGGATTGGAAAGATCTTCGAAAAAATGGCGATAGAATGTGGTTGGTTTCCCCATTATCGGCTCAATATTCGTGATAGGCTGGATAAGCCGTTACATCGTTTATTGTTGGGATTATCCCGGCAGAGGCAGGAAATACAGGTTAGTGAACTGATGATCCGTGCTGCTGATGGCACATATTCAAACGAGTTTCAGCAGTTAGTGAAAGATTTTTATCTTTATTATTGATAGGGTTATCGTTCATAAAAACCTTAAATTTTTTTACGGAAGATTGGGATAAATCTTTCTGTTTTCCATAATCTAAAATCGAGTGAGCCACTGAATAGAGGCTATGATTTGTACTATAAATAAAAAGTGCAATGCAGAATAATCGGTGGTTGTAACACAAAATTACAATCAAAGTTGAACTTCACATGTAATGAACACTCAAAGGTGATGCTTGTTCGAGTAGCAAAGTGTCATGACTGGTGTAATGTCAGTGTAAATGTGGAGTTTTACCTCAGGAGAGTGAGCCTCGGATGAGCGAGCAGTTAACGGATCAAATGCTGGTCGAGCGAGTACAAAAAGGCGACCAAAAAGCGTTTAATTTGCTGGTAATCAGATACCAGCACAAAGTGGCAAGCTTAATTGCCCGTTACGTACCTCAAGGCGATGTTCCTGATGTTGCACAAGAGGTATTTATTAAAACTTATCGGGCACTGTCTTCTTTTCGGGGTGATAGTGCTTTTTATACGTGGTTGTACCGTATTGCCGTTAATACTGCGAAAAATTATTTGGTAGCTCAGGGGCGTCGTCCACCATCCAATGATCTGGATGCTAATGATGCAGAAAATTACGATACGTCAAGTTCATTAAAAGAAATTTCGAACCCTGAGAACTTAATGTTGTCAGAAGAATTAAAGAAAGTGGTATTTCGTACCATTGAATCACTGCCAGAAGATTTGCGGATAGCCATTACGCTTCGGGAACTTGATGGCCTGAGCTATGAGGAAATAGCCGTCATTATGGATTGTCCTGTGGGTACTGTTCGCTCGCGAATCTTTCGTGCAAGGGAAGCCATCGACAATAAAGTTCAACCCCTGATCCAACAGTAAGCAGTAGTGGAAGCACCAGCAGCAGTGGAAACAGTAGTAGTGGAACAAAATAATATTGAAGGGTACTGGCATGCAAAGAGAGAAACTTTCCGCGTTAATGGATGGAGAAGCTCTTGATAGTGAAATCGTTCGTTTGATCTCTGAAGATGCTGAAATGCAGAAACAGTGGGAAAGATATCACCTCATCCGGGATACATTACGTGGTGATGTGGGTGAAGTGTTACATTTGGATATCGCTAGTCAAGTGGCTCAGGCGCTTGAAAAAGAACCTGTCCATATTAATCCAGCAGCTATTCCGGAATCTCAGCCAAAACCTGATACGTGGCAGAAATTGCCGTTCTGGCATAAACTCCGCCCGTTAGTGACCCGGCCCTGGGCTAGTCAGATAACTCAGGTTGGTGTTGCGGCTTGTGTGTCAATGGCAGTTATCATCGGTGTTCAGCAATATAATGGGTCTGACACTGATGCTCAGCTTGATAATCCAGTCTTCAATACATTACCGGTGATGGGTTCTGCTTCACCTGTTGGGTTATCGGTTCCCGCTGAACATGATGCTTTTGGTGGCGACTTGAGTACGCAGGTGCGGGAAAGTAATAAGCGTATTGATGCAATGTTGCAGCAGTACGAACTTTTTCGGCGTATTAATGCAGAAAATGAACAACAGTTGCCAGAGGATAACGCAATACATTCGGGAGAACAAAGACCTGTAATCTCAAATAAGTAATAAAAATGAAATATACTGTTTTTTTCATTTTATTATTCGGGAGCTTCCTGAATTTATCAAAAGCCTCGGTTCAGCAAAAAAATAGCACCGAGGCTTTGTTACAGGGTATGGGGCACTCCGTACAGACTATGTCTTATGAACTTGCTTTTATTAACCTGAGCCCACAATTTATTATTCCTCTGCGTTATCGTCACGTTATCATTGATAATCAGCCCATCGCACAACTCATTCAAATGGATAACACGCGCCGTGAGATTATTCAGCGTGGTGATCAGATAAGCTATTACGAATCAGGCTTGGATTCATTCAGCCTGCGTGGTGATCATATTGTGGATTACCTGCCTCCGATCATCTTTGCTGATTTTTCTCAGGTACAGAAATTCTATAATTTCATTGATGCAGGCTCGACTCACGTTGGCGATCGTCCTGTCTATTTTGTGCGTATAACATCCAAAGATAACGATCGTTATAATTATAATTTATTGATAGATAAAAAAAGTTATCTGCCTTTGCTGATTGAGTTATTTGATCAGGAAAAAATGGCGGTTGTTGAACAGTTCCGTGTCATATCCTCAAGAGTGAATGACGATATAAAGCAGGAATTGAGCGCCATTGTGGATTTGAAATTACCACCGATGTTAGTTATTCCAAAAGCTGAAAAAGTGGCATTTAACTGGAAGGTTAGTAAGTTGCCTGAAGGCTTTCGGGAAGTTTCCCGTAATAGGAGTCGGTTATCAAAGACAGAATTATTGGAATCCATTATGTATAGTGATGGGGTATTCAGTTTTTCTGTAAATGTGGTAAATACTGGCGCAAAAGCCGCCGATGAGCCACTGTATCGACAGGGGCGACGAACAGTTTATACTGTGTCGAATGGCAGGCACAGCATTTCTGTTATTGGCGAATTACCCTTCGCCACAATTAAACAGATTGCCGGAAGTGTCATATTTACGGGGGATAACTGATGGTTAAAGAATGGGCAACGGTTGTCCGTTGGCAGCAGGGCCGGGCAGTATTGCGTTATGGCTCATCTTCGGGGTGTGGCAGCTGTCAGGCAAAAACAGCCTGTGGGTCGTATTTGCTGGAAAAACTGGGACCGGAAAATATCCACCAACTGGAGTTGGAGATTGCTCAGCCACTTCAACCGGGGCAAAAAGTCGAAGTTGGTATTCCGGAAAGTAGTTTATTACGTTCCGCTATGCTAGTTTATCTAACCCCATTATTAGGTCTGTTTTTAGGCGGGTTGCTGAGTCAATACTGGACTGCTGAGCAGTTATGGGTATGTATAGGTGGTATTGCTGGTGGTCTGGCCGGTTTTGCTTTTGCCCGTAAAATTGCTGCATATTGGGATAATCAGCAGGCATACCAACCCGTTGTGTTACAAATTGGTTTACCTCCCGATACGATTAAGGTTCTACATCAGGAATAATCTGTTTTACCATAATCGCTTTCACGATTTATTACGAATATTTTCACTTTCTGGTCATACTGTATGGGTTATACCCAACAGATTTCAAGTTGCATCGCGGCAGCAAGAGAATGAGTCCCCGGGAGCATAGATAACTATGTGACCGGGGTGAATGAGCGTAGCCAACAAAGAGGCGGCTTGAAAGATGAAGGGTATAGGTTGAAAACCGTAGGCATGACTAGGTTTTCACTGTGTTGACATGTAGAATACGGCTTTTCAGGCCAGTGGCCAAACCCGTATCTAATAAACGTCGCTTTATGTCCATCAGTGTGTCCATAGGCGAATGATTCAGAAATATTAAGGCAAAAAAGATTTAATAATGAAGCAAATAAGAAATTTCTCCATTATCGCCCACATTGACCATGGTAAGTCCACGCTATCTGACCGGATTATTCAAATCTGTGGTGGGTTGTCAGACCGCGAAATGGCAGCGCAAGTACTGGATTCAATGGATCTTGAACGTGAGCGTGGTATCACTATTAAGGCGCAGAGTGTGACCCTTGATTATAAGGCACATGACGGAAACGTTTATCAATTAAACTTTATCGACACGCCGGGGCATGTTGACTTCTCCTATGAAGTTTCCCGCTCTTTGGCGGCCTGTGAAGGTGCTCTGCTGGTTGTTGATGCAGGGCAGGGCGTTGAAGCTCAGACGCTGGCTAACTGCTATACCGCGCTTGACATGGATCTGGAAGTTGTTCCGGTTCTGAACAAAATTGACCTGCCAGCCGCAGAACCAGAGCGCGTAGCAGAAGAAATTGAAGATATCGTCGGTATTGATGCAACAGATGCTGTTCGTTGTTCTGCAAAAACCGGTGTGGGTGTACAGGATGTCATTGAGCGTCTGGTTAAGGAAATTCCAGCACCGGAAGGTGATCCTGAAGCACCATTACAGGCATTGATTATCGACTCATGGTTCGATAATTATCTGGGTGTTGTCTCACTTGTACGTGTTAAGAATGGTACGCTGCGTAAAGGCGACAAAATCAAGGTGATGAGCACAGGTCAGGTATATAACGCTGATCGTTTAGGTATTTTCACACCAAAGCGCATTGACCGTGACGTATTAAATTGCGGCGAAGTGGGCTGGTTGGTCTGTGCGATCAAAGATATCCTTGGTGCGCCTGTCGGCGATACGTTAACCACAGCGCGTCATCCGGCAGAAAAAGCTTTACCGGGTTTCAAAAAGGTTAAACCTCAGGTTTATGCGGGATTGTTCCCTATCAGCTCTGACGACTATGAAGCATTCCGTGATGCTTTGGGCAAACTGAGCCTGAACGATGCCTCTTTGTTCTATGAACCAGAAAGCTCTACTGCTTTGGGCTTTGGATTCCGTTGTGGTTTCCTCGGATTGCTGCACATGGAGATCATTCAGGAGCGTCTGGAACGTGAATATAACCTGGATTTGATCACCACTGCTCCAACGGTTGTTTATGAAGTTGAGACAACCAGTGATGAAGTCATCTATGTAGATAGCCCATCCAAATTACCGCCATTAAACAATATTAAAGAACTGCGTGAGCCTATTGCAGAATGTCACATGCTGTTGCCACAGGAATATCTCGGTAATGTGATTACACTCTGTATAGAAAAGCGTGGTGTTCAGACCAATATGGTTTATCACGGTAATCAGGTTGCGCTGACATATGAAATCCCAATGGCTGAAGTGGTGCTGGATTTCTTTGACCGTCTGAAATCTACCTCACGTGGTTATGCGTCGCTGGACTATAATTTTGTTCGTTTCCAACATTCTGACATGGTACGTGTGGATGTGTTGATTAACGGTGAGCGTGTCGATGCTCTGGCGTTGATCACTCACCGTGATAACTCGCAATACCGTGGTCGAGAGCTGGTGGAAAAAATGAAGGAATTAATCCCTCGCCAGCAATTTGATATTGCCATTCAGGCAGCCATTGGTACCCACATTATCGCTCGTTCTACTGTTAAACAGTTACGTAAAAACGTACTGGCGAAATGTTATGGCGGTGATGTCAGCCGTAAGAAAAAGCTGTTGCAGAAACAGAAAGAAGGTAAAAAACGCATGAAGCAGGTTGGTAACGTTGAACTGCCTCAGGAAGCCTTCTTAGCAATTCTGCATGTCGGAAAAGATTAATTAACAAGGTCGTAAGGAGTCTAAATGGCTAACACTTTTGCCTTGATCTTAACGTTTGCAACGTTAATCACCGGAATTATCTGGTGTATAGATCGCTTTAAACTCGCCCCTGAGCGTAAGAGAAAACTGGCTCAGGCTCAGAAACAGGCAGCGGGCAACGAATCTCAGGAAGCTGCAATTAAAGAAATAAACAAGCCTACATGGGCTGAGACATTTGCATCTGTTTTTCCGGTGTTAGCCATTGTCTGGATCCTGCGTTCATTTGTGTATGAACCTTTCCAGATCCCTTCCGGTTCAATGATGCCTACCCTGTTGATCGGGGATTTCATTTTAGTAGAAAAATTTGCCTATGGTTTGAAAGATCCGATCACACAAACCACCCTGATTAAAACCGGTGAGCCTAAACGCGGTGATATCGCTGTTTTCAAATATCCCGTCAACCCAAGTATAGATTTTGTAAAACGGGTGATTGGCTTGCCCGGGGATAAGATTGTTTACAACTATTGGGATAAAGAGCTTCAGATTTATCCCGGTTGTGGTTACGCTCAGCACTGTAAAGACATTCTCCCTATTACTTATGGGGATGTGTATCTCAGTGACTGGACTATCTCAGAAAAGATAAAGAAAGACGGTACGATTGCTAATGAAGTGCATCAAATTCCTGTTGGGCAAACATTAGGCCCTCGCACCTTGCGTCAAGGGGAGCGGGTTGAAACGTTGGGTGATGTTTCGCACCATATTTTAACGCTGCCTCCACAACGTGAGCCGGAATTTGTTCAGGAAGGCCAGCCAGTAGGCACTTGGGTTGTACCTAAAGGAGAGTATTTCATGATGGGCGATAATCGTGATAATAGCTCTGATAGCCGTTTCTGGGGATTTGTTCCGGAGAAGAATCTGGTCGGACGTGCAACCGCTATCTGGGTCAGCTTCAATAAACAAGAAGGTGAGTGGCCTGACTGGCCATGGGTACGTTTCAGCCGAATAGGTGGAATTCACTAATATTTATATATTAGCGAAGCATTAATTTATCTCTCAGTGTAGAATATTCTCTCAAACGAGATGACTGGCTTCCTGAAATAATTAACTTTTTAGGAAGCCAGTGCAAACGCAACAGTTTTGTAAGGCATATCATTAAGATAGAAATCAAGTATACACAATGGATTTCAAGATGCGTCGCGGCGGCAAGGGAGTAAATCCCCATGAGCATAGATAACTATGTGACTGGGGTGAACGATCGTAGCCAACAAAGAGGCAACTTGAAAGACGAAGTGTATAGCCTCACAGGTCTGTTGCGTGTGCTTTTATTTGACGGATTCTAACTGAATTGGTAGCACATGAACTCCATAATAATGAACAGGTTACAGCGTAAGCTGGGATATACCTTTAAGCAGAATGATTTATTGCTTCAGGCGTTAACTCACCGTAGTGCCAGCAGTAAGCATAATGAACGTTTGGAATTTCTTGGCGACTCAATCCTGAGTTTTGTCATTGCTAACGCGCTTTATCACCGTTTTCCCCGGGTTGACGAAGGCGATATGAGCCGGATGCGTGCCACATTGGTGCGAGGTAATACACTGGCGGAACTTGCCAGAGAATTTGAACTGGGTGAATGTCTGCGTTTAGGGCCGGGCGAGTTAAAAAGTGGTGGTCATCGCCGTGAATCCATTTTAGCGGATAGCATTGAAGCCCTGATTGGCGGTATTTTTTTGGATAGTGATATTCAGACTGTTGAACAAATTGTACTGAATTGGTACGAAAGTCGTCTGAATGAAATAAGTCCGGGTGATAAACAAAAAGATCCCAAAACGCGTTTACAGGAATATTTGCAAGGGCGCCATCTGCCGTTGCCATCATATCTGGTTGTTCAGGTTCGTGGGGAAGCACACGATCAGGAATTTACAATTCACTGTCAGGTCAGTGGATTTGAGCAGCCTGTCAGAGGAATAGGTTCCAGCCGTCGCAAGGCAGAACAGGCGGCTGCGGAACAAGCATTAAAACAACTGGAGCTTGAATGAGCAAAGAAAAAAACTATTGCGGATTCGTTGCAATAGTCGGACGACCCAACGTCGGTAAATCGACTTTATTGAATCAGTTACTGGGTCAAAAAGTCTCCATTACTTCCCGTAAACCTCAGACGACACGCCATCGTATTATGGGGATCCATACGGAAGGGGCTTATCAGACTATTTATGTTGATACCCCGGGTCTTCATATTGAAGAAAAGCGAGCAATTAACCGTCTGATGAACCGTGCTGCAAGCAGTTCAATCGGTGATGTGGAACTGGTCATTTTTGTCGTGGAAGGTACTCACTGGACACCGGATGACGAAATGGTTGTGAATAAACTGCGTGACCTGCGTTGCCCGGTTATGCTGGTTATCAATAAAGTGGACAACGTTACGGATAAAACCATTTTACTGCCGCATATCGGTTTTCTCAGCCAGCAGATGAATTTCATTGATGTTGTGCCGATCAGCGCAGAAAAAGGCACAAATGTTGATACCATCGCTAAAATTGTGCGTGAGCGCATGCCGGAAGCGGAACATCATTTCCCCGAAGATTACATTACTGATCGTTCACAGCGTTTCATGGCATCTGAAATTATCCGTGAAAAACTGATGCGTTTTCTGGGTGAAGAATTACCTTATTCCGTTACAGTTGAAATTGAACAATTTGTCACTAATGAGCGTGGAGGTTATACGATCCACGGCCTGATTCTGGTAGAACGTGATGGCCAGAAAAAAATGGTCATTGGTAACAAAGGCAGCAAAATCAAAACAATCGGAACAGAAGCCCGTCAGGATATGGAAAAGCTGTTTGATGTTAAAGTTCATTTAGAACTTTGGGTCAAAGTGAAAGCTGGCTGGGCGGATGATGAGCGTGCTCTGCGTAGCCTTGGCTATATTGACGATTTATAAGGTTAATCGTGGACGGCTGGCAGAGAGCCTTTGTGCTTCATGGGCGCCCTTACAGTGAAACCAGTTTATTACTGGATTTTTTTACTGAACATGAAGGGCGAGTGCGTGTTTTAGCAAAGGGAGCACGTAGCCGCCGTTCCAATCTGAAAGGCTGTCTTCAGCCTTTTACCCCGCTACTGGTTCGCTGGAGTGGGCGGGGTGAAATCAAAACATTACGGGATGCTGAACCCGTCTCGTTAGCTCTTCCCTTAACTGGTAGCGTGTTATACAGCGGGTTGTATGTTAATGAACTCTTATCCAGAGTTCTTGAACAGGGAACCGCCTATCCTGCCCTTTTCTTTGATTATCTCCAATGTTTGCAAGTGTTGGCTGCAAGTGAATACACGCCTGAATACGCCCTGCGCCGTTTTGAATTATCGGTGCTAAATAACATGGGGTATGGCGTGGATTACCTCCATTGTGCCGGCAGTGGTGAGCCTGTCACAGACACAATGACATATCGCTATCGAGAAGAAAAAGGATTTATTGCCAGTCTGGTTGTTGACCACTACAGCTTTACTGGCAATGAACTAAAGGCACTGGCTGCGCGTGAATTTTCTGATCCGGCTACACTGAAGGCGGCCAAGCGGTTTACTCGCATTGCCTTACAGCCTTATCTCGGGGGAAAACCGTTAAAGAGCCGTGAATTATTTCATCAATTTGTGCGCAGAAATACAGGTAACACGAACCAAAAAAATTAAGATGGGATCGCTCTCAATAATGGAGAGTGAGTACGTTGTTTTATCTAATATATAATTGCAGGAGCTAAAAATGGCTGAGGTATTGTTAGGCATCAACATCGACCATATTGCAACAGTACGTAATGCCCGTGGAACGCAATATCCTGATCCTGTACAGGCTGCATTTGTTGCTGAACAGGCTGGTGCTGATGGGATAACAGTTCACTTGCGTGAAGATCGTCGCCACATTACAGACAGAGATGTTCAGTTATTAGCAAAAACCATCCAGACACGTATGAATCTGGAAATGGCTGTGACTGATGAGATGGTAGAAATAGCCTGCCAAATCAAACCTGCTTTTTGTTGTTTAGTCCCTGAAAAACGTGAAGAAGTCACAACAGAAGGGGGGTTGGATGTCTTCGGGCAGAAAGCTCATGTTGGTGCAGCAGTAAAACGTTTATCAGATGCAGGTATTCTTGTTTCCTTGTTTATTGATGCAGATCATCAGCAGATTGATGCTGCGGCTGAAGTGGGAGCACCTTATATTGAAATCCATACTGGTGCGTATGCTGATGCAGAAAATGATGCGCAACAGAAAAAAGAGTTTCAGCGTATTAAAGAAGCTGTAACTTATGCCGCCGCTAAAGGCATAAAAGTCAACGCAGGCCACGGATTGACTTATCATAATGTACAGAGTATTGCAGCATTGCCGGAAATTTATGAATTGAATATCGGCCATGCCATTATCGGGCGGGCATTATTCAGTGGCTTGTCTGCTGCGGTTTCTGATATGAAAACATTGTTGCGTGAAGCCCGCCGTTAATGGCCATTATCGGACTGGGTACAGATATTGTTGAAATTCTCCGTATAGAGGAGATTGTCGGGCGTTCTGGCGAACGCCTGGCAAAACGTATCCTGAGTGATAATGAGTGGCAACAATATCAGCAACATAACCAGCCAATTCGTTTTCTGGCAAAGCGCTTTGCTGTCAAAGAAGCCGCCGCTAAGGCGCTCGGAACAGGTATCCGTAATGGGTTGGCATTTAATCAGTTTGAAGTGATTAATGATGCATTAGGGAAACCAACATTAAAACTTCATGGCGAAGCAAGAATATTAGCGAGCCAACTGTATGTGAAATCAATGCATGTCACACTGGCAGATGAACGGCGATATGCCTGTGCAACGGTGATATTGGAGAGTTAGGACAATATTATGACCTCGTTCTATGTGGACGAGGTATCAGCAGAAAAGTCATTTTGAATGCCATGAACAATCTGAGCTCAGATTTTGTCAGCATGATGTAAGAGCACAAATTTATCCCATAGCTGCTCTTCTGTCTCTTTATACTCGGGGTCGATAATAATCGTGTTTGTTATCGGACATACAGACTGGCAGGTGGGCTTTTCATAATGCCCTATGCACTCAGTACAGCGCTCCGGAGCAATTTCATAGATTTCAGCACCCATCGTAATGGCCTGATTAGGGCATTCAGGTTCACACATATCACAATTGATGCAGCGTTTGGTAATTAGTAGTGCCATTTCAATATATTACGCAAATTATTATTGTAAACTAAAGTGAGACAGAAAATAAAGTTTGCTATCACCGTGAAGATATGGATATAATATCGCCACTGGTTTGGAAGTACAAACCTATTTATGATAAGCAAGTTTCAAGCAGTTCAGCAGTGAGCGTTATCTTTGATATCCCTTCATAGCGAATTCCTTCTAATTTAGTTCCCATAAGTACGTATAAATCAAATCAAAAATATCATCTTGCCTCATGGCAATTAATAAAACAATTCAAAGGAATTCGTATGTCTAATACAATGACTGGCACAGTAAAATGGTTTAACAACGATAAAGGCTTCGGTTTTATCTCTCCAAAAGATGGCAGCAAAGATGTGTTTGTTCACTATTCTGCTATCCAAAGTAATAGCTTCAAAAGCTTAGATGAAGGCCAAGAAGTTTCCTTTACCATTGAAAATGGTATGAAAGGCCCAGCTGCTGCCAATGTAGTGATCCTCTAAGGCACCATCTATTTTTTGTAAGACAGTTATGCTACCTACTCAAATAGGTATACATCCAGATAATTAAATCCCTCAAATACAGGGTTTAATGAATAACTGTTTTTCACTTTAAACCGTGTAGCGTTGATGCGCTTCACGGTTTTTTGTATCCGCTCATTTATTTAGCAAATTCCTTACATTATCAGGGATTGGTGCTATCAATAATCAGTTTTCATGCCCAGTAAAATATAAATAATGGGCACTTCATAATTCTCGTTATCTCTAAGAATCCATTCATAATCTTTACTAAAACTTATTTATCCTTGATTATTTTCGGACTTGATAAGTTCACACATATCACAATAGATATAGCGTTTGGTCAACAGTAGCGCCATTCCGATCTATTATGAAAATTTATGATGGAGTTTTTGTAATGAAACAAAGCTTTTTTTCGGAGATTATCTTACCAGATAATTATCTCGCGCTAGATTTTTTGGCGTTTCATCAGCGGGATGAAAAGTGTGTGTCTGAAATTGTGCAGCTGGATCAGGTTAAAAAAGGCATTATCTGGCATGGAAACCCGGCATTACTGACTATTTCACTGGAAAAAAAACGGGCTCAGGTACAGCTTGATATTGATGCTGACAGCGCTTCTTATTCCAAAGATGCTTTGTCTGTTTTAGCCACACATATGCTTGGATTATTGCAGCCTGTTGAAATATTTGAAGAACAATATCAGGAAAATCCAGTGATTGGAGAACTCATTACGCGGCAGGCGGGTTTGCGTATTTATCAATCAGCATCGCCTTTTGAAGCGTTGAGCTGGGCGATTATAGGCCAGCAGATAAGTGTCAGTGCAGCAGTTTCCATTCGGCGACGATTTATTCAATCTGTTGGAGTTAAACATACTTCAGGGTTAATGTGCCATCCGACTCATAAAGAAGTCATGCAGTGTACAGAGCAGGATTTGTATCAGTGTGGTTTTTCTATGGGTAAAGCGAAGGCGCTATTGAGTGTCTGCCAGCTAATCGATTCTGGTGAATTGGATTTGTCTATTGAAAATGATGAAGCTGAAATTAGCCGGCTGACCAAAAATCTGTTAGCGATTAAGGGAATCGGTATCTGGACGGTCAATTATACTCTGCTAAGGGGATTAAATTATTTGAATGGCTCTTTGCATGGCGATGTCGCTGTGAGGCGTAATCTCCAGTACTTGCTGAAACAGGAAAACAAGGTAGATGCTGAGCAAACAGAGAAATGGCTAGCAGGTTTTTCTCCCTGGAAGGCTCTTGTCGCGGCTCATTTATGGAGACAACAATCCAGTAGTGGATATTAATAACGAAAGTTTCAATACCACTTTAATCCTTCATAAGGCTTTATGCGTAGCGCATCAAGGCGGTTTGTCAGCGATCCTGCATGGACTTCAAGCTGATGGCCGTCTGGATCCAACAGGTAGATTGAATCTCCCTCACTTCGGTTCTCTTTCCATAGTTTTGTTCCAGCATTGAGCAATTTTTCTCTGAAAGCAGAAAAATGCTGAGCTTCGATATTAAAGGCGATATGCGTATAATCCTGTGCTGGTTTTGCTTCGTCACAGGAAAGACAGAGCCACAGATCTCCCAGAGTTAAATAAGCCCCATTTTGCCAGCGGACATGTGGGGTGAATCCAAGCAGATTAATGTAAAAATCGAGACTATGCTCGAGATGAGAGACTGCCAGTGTCAGATGGTTTAGCCCTGTCAGCATAGAATTTGCCTATTTTTATCTTGAAATAATCGATTTAAAACAAATAATTAAATAATGTTATGCGATCATGCAATTACATCGTTATGTTAGGAAAGGATATTATATCTGGCAAGTTTTCCTTGGTGTCTTCCTTTTGAAATCTAATAAAATGTTCCGAGTGCTTTTGTTAAGATACCCTTTTACCCATTAAGAGGTTTTGGCAATGTTATCTTTTTCACCGTTTGATGATTTAGCTCAGCAAATTTTACCAGTTGCAATAGAAGGGGATGACGGTGCGCATGATGTGGCTCATTTATACCGGGTTTGGAAAAATGCACAGAAAATCTGTGAAGCCGAATGCGGTAATTTGAGATTAGTTTTTGTAGCCGTTTTATTACATGATTGCGTTAGCGTTGAGAAAAATGATCCAAACCGGCATTTAGCCTCCCGTATGGCAGCGGAAAAAGCCACTCTGATATTAAAAGATCTTGGCTGGAGCGAAGAAGATATTGCTGCGGTCAGCCATGCGATTGAGACACATAGTTTCTCTGCGGGATTGACTCCGGAGACACTGGAAGCTCAAATTGTACAGGATGCTGATCGGCTTGATTCAATAGGCATGATGGGTGTTGCCCGTTGTTTTTATACAGCAGGGCGTATGCGTTCAGGTTTATATAATGCTTATGATCCCTTGGCAAAACAGCGTGAATATGATGATCGCGCTTATGCGGTTGACCATTTTTATACCAAGCTGTTCAAAATAGAAGCGGGTTTTCAAACGGAAACTGGCAAACAAATGGCTCGGGAAAGAACGAAGCGCATGGAACAGTTTCTGAATGAGTTTTTTGACGAAATTCAGGCTGAATAAATCCGTGTTAATTATATAAATGTATAATTAATAGGATATAACCAGCAAGAGAACATGTAGTGACAGAAATATATAGTGATGAATACTGGATGCGTCAGGCCATGGATTTGGCAATGCAGGCACAGGCAAAAGGGGAAATCCCTGTAGGAGCACTGCTGGTAGCGGATAATAAAATTATTGCTGAAGGCTATAACCACCCCATAACAGATCATGATCCAACGGCCCATGCAGAAATTATTGCATTACGGCGTGGAGGTACTCAATTACAAAACTATCGCCTGCTGGAGACAACACTGTATGTCACTCTGGAGCCATGTGTCATGTGCGCGGGAGCGATGATCCACGGTCGTATACAGCGGCTGGTTTACGGTGCAAGTGATATGAAAACGGGAGCAGCCGGGTCTTTGATCGATATTCTGCGTCATCCCGGAATGAACCATCGGATTGAAATTACTGGTGGTGTACTGGAGCAGGAATGCTCCGCTATGTTGAGTGCATTTTTCAAACAACGTAGGGAGCAGCATAAGGAATTAAAACGGTTGAAAAAGCAACAGATGGAAGGGTGATAACGTTTACTGTATAACCTGAGCAGACGCGGGGACTTCTACTGGAGGATGAGAACTACTGGCAGTTACCGGCTCAGCCTGCATGTCAGGAGTTTCTGTCTTGTTACGGTTGTTTCTGGCTCTCAGATATCCTTCCAGACTTTGGTAATAACGACGAATATTTCCGACGTAGCGGTAGGCTTCATAGCCTCGTGCATAGCCATATGTAGTATTGGCATAGTATTTTTTTTGAGCTAACAGGGGAATTCGCGATTTAACATCCATCCAGAGATTAGGATCTCCTTTTTGCATAGATGTTAATTTGCGTGCATCAAGAATATGCCCATACCCTATATTATAAGCCGCTAATGCGAACCAAATTCTCTCATCTTCAGGAATGGTATCTGGCAAACGTTCCATCAGGTAATGTAAATATGCCATTCCTCCTTTTACACTTTCTTCCGGATCAAGACGGTCTTTGATTCCTGCCCATTCTGCTGTCGGACGGGTCAGCATCATCATGCCGCGAACTCCAGTGGGTGAGGTTGCCAGTGGATCCCAGTGTGATTCCTGCCATGCGATAGCTGCAACTAACCGCCAGTCCAGAGAACCGGCGTATTTTTCAAAAATAGGCTGATATGTCGGCAGTAGTTTGTTGATTGCACGAATAAATGAAATAGTATCGAAGTAATCGAATGAACCAATATGGCTGAAGTATTTATCTTCCAGCCGTGAGGTTATACCGTTTTCGGTCAGCATGTTGAAAAAATCCAGCATTGCTGAATAGAGGCTATAGTCATCATTACGTTTTAAATACCAGGTCAGTGGTTTGTCTTCACTGACATCGAAAGCGATCGCCAGATTAGGGTGGATCCGCTGTTGCAGGGCAAGGCTGATAGAATCACTGATGGTATAATCAATTTTGCCCTCAGAAACCTGCTCAAGTAGTTCCTGAGAATTACTATGTGATGATTCTTCCCAGTTTAAATCCGGATAAGATTTTTCTTTCAATTGCTTCAGCTCACTGACATGGGCTGAACCTGCGCTCACAACCAGTGAGCCAGTCAGGTCTGCAAATGAGCGTGGACGTACCGTACCTTTACGATAAACCAACTGCTGAGACACAGAGTAATAGGCCGGGCCAGTTCGCGTCTGGTTAAGTCTTTCTTTATTGTAGATAAGACCTGCGGCTAAAAAATCAGCTTTGTCATTATCTAAGTCGTCAAAAAGCTGGTTAATGTTAGAACGAAACTTAATGCTCAGCTTGACACCCAGATAATCTGCAAACCGTTTGGCTAAATCATAATCAAATCCTACAGGTTCATTTTTATCATTAAGTGAAATCAGAGGGGAACTGATGGTACTAACCCTAAGTTCGCCCCGCGCCAAGATCCTGTTTATCTGCTCCTGCTGTTTATTAGGCCAACTGATGTTGAGACCAATAATTGTGGCAGACAGGAGTGCGATAATGACGATGACAAAATAATTTATCTTGATATTGCTCAAACAGTTATCTCTCGTCAGTACGGTTAGGCTCAGTATGAAATGTCAGATAATAGCATGGTTAAATTTCCAGTACTTAAGAATTTTGCGCAACAAAATTGAAGCTTGCAACTTTATTGGAGCCGTTTTAAAAGTCCATTGTATGTGTTGATAGATTAATTAACGCTCACGCAAACGGTTTCGTCGAGGAAAACATTCCTCTATAATGTCGGCGTTTCCCCTAAGGCATCAGTCAGGCTTTGCTTCTAAGATGAGAGAACCTATTACTATGGAAATTCTGCGTGGCTCGCCCGCTTTATCAGCGTTTCGTATTACTAAGCTCCATTCCCAGTGCCAGGCTCAACAGCTTCCCGTGACAGAAATTTATGCGGAATATGTCCATTTCGCGGAAATAAATTCACCTCTTACGGCAGAAGAACAGGAAAAATTAAACAGACTATTAAAATATGGTCCTTCTTTAGCTGAACATGAACCCAAAGGTCAACTATTTTTAGTCACTCCCCGGCCAGGTACGATATCACCGTGGTCTTCAAAAGCGACAGAGATAGTTCATAACTGTGGGCTGAAACAAATTGCCCGTCTGGAAAGAGGGATTGCCTATTATATCCAGTGCGATGAAATGAATGATATGCAGTGGCAGGCACTGTCGACGTTACTGCACGATCGTATGATGGAACGCGTGTTTACTCAGTTTGAGCAGGCGGAAGTACTGTTTTCTCACCAACAGCCAGCACCATTGAAACAGGTTGATATTCTGCAATCAGGACGCGCAGCATTGGAATCTGCCAATATTGAATTGGGGCTGGCATTGGCGGCGGATGAGATTGACTATTTGCTGCGTGCTTTCCAGAAATTAGAGCGTAACCCGACTGATGTTGAACTCTACATGTTCGCACAGGCAAATTCTGAACATTGCCGTCACAAAATTTTCAATGCGGATTGGGTGATTGATGGTCAGGAACAGGAAAAATCTCTGTTTAAGATGATTAAAAATACATTTGAACAGACGCCGGATCATGTTTTTTCTGCTTATAAAGATAACGCTGCTGTTATGGAAGGTTCTCAGGCAGGGCGTTTTTTCCCTAATCCTGAAAATGGGGTGTACGACTATCATCAGGAACCAGCCCATATATTGATGAAAGTTGAAACACATAACCACCCAACTGCCATTTCTCCGTGGCCGGGAGCGGCGACAGGTTCGGGCGGAGAAATCCGTGATGAAGGTGCTACAGGCCGGGGAGCTAAACCTAAAGCCGGGCTGGTTGGTTTTTCTGTTTCTAACTTGAAAATTCCCGGATTTGAACAACCGTGGGAAGAAGAGTTCGGTAAACCTGAGCGAATTGTCAGTGCGCTGGATATCATGCTGGAAGGCCCTTTGGGAGGCGCTGCATTCAATAATGAGTTTGGCCGTCCTGCGTTATTAGGGTATTTCAGAACGTATGAAGAAGAAGTGACATCCCATAACGGTACTGAATTGCGTGGTTATCATAAGCCGATCATGCTGGCCGGAGGAATCGGTAATATTCGTGAAGAGCACATCCAGAAAGGAGATATTACTGTTGGTGCTAGGCTGATTGTGCTGGGTGGCCCAAGCATGAATATTGGCCTTGGTGGCGGAGCGGCTTCTTCAATGACATCTGGTCAGTCTGATGTGGAACTGGATTTTGCCTCCGTGCAGCGTGATAACGCAGAAATGGAACGCCGTTGTCAGGAAGTGATTGATCGCTGCTGGCAGCTTGGCAATGACAACCCAATTTTGTTTATTCACGATGTTGGTGCAGGCGGTCTGTCAAATGCAATGCCAGAATTAGTCAGTGACGGCGGGCGAGGAGGCCGTTTTGAACTGCGTAATATCCTCAATGATGAACCGGGGATGAGCCCATTACAGGTATGGTGCAATGAGTCTCAGGAACGTTATGTATTAGCTGTAGCGCCGGAACAGCTCGCTCTGTTCGAGGATATTTGCCAGCGCGAACGTGCGCCGTATGCTGTTATTGGTGAAGCGACAGAAGAGCGCCATCTGTTGTTGAATGACAGCCATTTCGATAATCAGCCAATTGATATGCCACTGGATGTGCTTCTTGGTAAGACACCAAAGATGCTGAAAAATGTGAATTCACTGAAAGCAAAAGGAAAAGGGCTGGAGCGTCAGGGTATTGATTTGGCCGAGGCAGTTAAACGTGTTCTACATTTACCCGCAGTAGCAGAGAAAACTTTCCTGATCACTATTGGTGACCGCTCAATAACCGGTATGGTAGCAAGAGATCAGATGGTTGGCCCCTGGCAGATCCCAGTTGCGGATTGTGCAGTGACGACAGCGAGTCTGGATAGCTATTATGGCGAAGCGATGTCGATGGGGGAACGTGCTCCGGTTGCCCTGCTGGACTTTGCTGCCTCGGCACGTATGGCTGTCGGAGAAGCACTGACAAATATCGCCTCAGCTTATATACAGGATTTGAAGCGAGTGAAGCTGTCTGCTAACTGGATGTCAGCTTCAGGTCACGCAGGGGAAGATGCCGGATTATATGAAGCAGTGAAAGCGGTTGGCGAAGAATTATGCCCGGCATTGGGCCTGACTATTCCTGTCGGCAAAGATTCTATGTCGATGAAAACCCGTTGGACACAAGATGGTGAAGAGCATGAGATGACGTCACCGCTTTCATTAGTCATTACTGCATTTGCGCGGGTAGAAGATGTGCGTTATACCGTTACACCTGAATTATCAACGGATGATGATAACGCATTAATTCTGATCGATCTGGGATTGGGACAAAATGCATTAGGAGGAACGGCACTGGCTCAGGTTTATCGTCAACTTGGCGATAAGACTGCGGATATTCGCAATACTGAACAACTTGCCGGCTTCTTTAAAGCTATTCAGCAACTGATTGCAGAACGTAAATTGCTGGCTTATCACGACCGCTCTGACGGTGGTCTGTTGGTAACATTGGCAGAAATGGCATTTGCGGGGCACTGCGGCCTGCACGCCAATATCAGTGCTTTTGATGAAGATATTCTGGCTGCTTTATTCAGTGAAGAATTAGGCGCAGTGATTCAGGTTCGTGAAACTGACAGGGAACAGGTTGAAAACCTACTGGCTGACTATGGATTAAGCGATTGCGTACATTATTTAGGGCAAGCCAAAGCGGGAGATGATTTTGTCATCTCCAGTAACAATATGGAAGTTTATCGCCAGAACCGGAGCACTCTGCGTTTATGGTGGGCAGAAACAACCTGGCAGATGCAGCGCCTTCGTGATAACCCCGAATGTGCAGATCAGGAACACCAATCAAAACAGGATTTGAGTGATCCGGGCCTGAATGTGAAATTAACCTTTGATCCGGCAGAAGACATTGCCGCCTGTTACATATCCAAACAGGTACGCCCACGTGTCGCTGTGTTGCGTGAACAGGGAGTGAATTCCCACGTCGAAATGGCGGCAGCATTCCATCGCGCTGGTTTTGAAGCCGTAGATGTCCATATGAGCGATTTGTTGAGTGGACGAGTGACATTGGAGCAGTTCCAGACACTGGTTGCCTGTGGTGGCTTCTCATATGGTGATGTTCTTGGTGCTGGTGAAGGCTGGGCTAAATCCATTCTGTTTAATTCACGGGTACGTGATGATTTTGCCAACTTCTTTTCCCGACCGGATACCCTATCTCTTGGGGTATGTAATGGCTGCCAGATGATCTCGAATCTACACGAATTGATACCGGGCACAGAATACTGGCCTCGTTTTGTCCGAAATTACTCTGAACGTTATGAAGCCCGTTTTAGTCTGGTTGAAGTGACAGAAAGTCCATCGTTGTTTCTACAGGGAATGGCGGGTTCTCGTCTGCCAATTGCAGTGGCTCACGGTGAAGGTCAGGTAGAATTCAGAAATAGTCAAAGTCTGGCTGAATTGGAAAAACATCAGCAAATTGCCCTGCGATTCGTAGATAACTATGGTCAGCCGACAGAAAATTACCCTGCCAATCCTAATGGATCTGTTGGTGGGATTACTTCTGTCACCAGCCGAGATGGACGAGTTACTGCAATGATGCCGCACCCTGAAAGGGTATTCCGTACAGTGAGTAACTCCTGGCACCCTGAGGAGTGGGGAGAAGATGGCCCGTGGATGCGTATCTTCCGTAATGCCCGCAAGCAGTTAGGTTAATAACTTAATTATCCAATTTTCACTTTTCATCATAAGGCTCTGAATATGCATCAGAGCCTTTATTTTTCATTTCGTTATCACAGATAATGTTTTTTCTACATGTGGTTTTTATCTTTTTGATTTATCGTTTTATTTGCGATTTTTTTACTCTGACTGTCGAGGCATATCTCTATGACTAAAAAAACGATAAATCCTGAAACTGTCTTTAATTCTGTTCAATATGGTTTCAGTCAGGCAGTGATTAAAACAGGAACCCGGCATCTGTTTTTGTCTGGTCAGGTAGGAATTAATAAAGATGAGGAAACAATTCCGGGAGGGTTGCCTGCCCAAACTAAACTTGCGTTAGAAAATTTGCACTCAGTGATCCGAGAGGCTGGTGGTGAATTAAACGATATTACAATGTTGCGTATCTATATCAAGCAAGGAGCTGAATCGCATGAGAATCAGCAGGTCATATCATCTTTATTACAGCAGTATTTCCCTTCAGAGCCTCCCGCTTCTTCTTGGGTCATTGTAACAGGATTATCTTTACCTGAATGGCTAATAGAAATTGAAGCTGAAGCCATTTTAGATTAATGCAAAGATTTTCCATAATACACGAAGTGTTGTGTAAATGTTTTAATTTGGTTAACTTACGTTGTCTTATGAGTTAATTAAATTAATCGTTTTAAAATGGTGTCTCTAAAGAGCGACAATGGTTGTTTTTGTTGTCTCAAAATGGAGACATTTAATATTATGATTTAATTAATTAAATTAATTTAAATCATGAAGTGTCATAAATTAGCGACAGAAATACATACCCTGCATCAAAAATACATATAACAAAGTATAAATATTAAAGTGTTTTTTATTTTTATATAATAAAATCAATTAATTAATAAGTTATTTAAAAGTTGGCACGCAATGTGCATAATAAAAGGCAGTTGCTCATTCAATTTTTTATGTCGGCCCACAGAATAGGGTGGAAAAATGCCACATAAGCCCGGAATGACGCCAAAGTAAGGTGCCTACCGTCCAATTTATGATATTCGCTTTCGGGCCTTATCAAGCAAGGGGCGACACGTGGAGTGAGGCACCACCTATATTCTTATAGGCTCCTCGCTGGCGGGATAGTAGAAAAAATACTATCCCGCCGTCATTATTGCTGATTCATTTTGCCCATCGTGTTGATATATCCGCCTGCACTATTCTTGTTCTTGCCAGCCCATTTGTTATAACCCATTATTTGAGACTATTTTTTTCTAAAACTATTTTTTCTGAAAAACGGCGATAAAATCCATCGTCTGGCTGGCTTTCTACCACCTTACATCGGTTAGCATCAACGTAATTGCAGGTTTTAAGATGATTTCTCTGAAAAAAAGGCGTTTATTTCCCCGATCATTGCGTCAATTAGTTGTAATGGCTTTCTGGCTGGTGTTATTACCGCTATTAGTTCTGGCATATCAGGCATATCAAAGCCTGGATCAACTCAGTACTCAGGCGGCAGAAATTAACCGCACAACCTTATCTGATGCCCGGCGCAGTGAAGCTATGATTGGTGTCGCCCTCGAGATGGAACGCAGTTATCGCCAGTATTGTGTTCTGGGGGATGCCCGGCTGGAAAAACTCTATCAACGCCAATATCAGCAGTACACAACGATGCTGAATAATCAGATGGCGATGCTGGCCAATAAAGAGTATAAGGAGAAGTTTAATCAGCTCCTGTCCGGGTTGAATAAGATTACTTGTCGCAACAGTGTGCCAGAGGCTGCCGCAGATAAATTACTTGAACAATTCTCAAACGCTAATAACCAGTTAGTACAGGAAACGCGCAATATCATTTTTATTCGTGGTGAACAATTACAAAAAGAGATCGCGGATAAAGGGCAGTTTTTTGGCTGGCAAAGTTTAATATTATTTCTATTAAGTGCATTTTTAATTGCCCTGTTTACACGTATGATTATTGGGCCGGTCAAAGGCATTGAGAGAATGATTAATCGATTAGGTGCCGGACAGGCACTGGAAAACAAGATTGAATCCTTCAAGGGCCCCAGAGAATTACGCTCACTGGCACTGCGGATTATTTGGCTAAGTGAACGTCTGTCCTGGCTTGAATCGCAGCGCCATGAGTTTTTACGCCATATCTCCCACGAACTGAAAACGCCTCTCGCCAGTATGCGCGAAGGGACGGAATTATTGGCGGATGAAGTTGCCGGACCATTAACTACAGACCAAAAAGAAGTGGTCACCATTCTGGACAGTAGCAGTAAACATTTACAGCAACTTATTGAACAATTACTCGAATATAATCGCAAAATTGTCGATGCTCCTGCCGAACAACAGGTTGTGTCGTTAAAAGAGATAATTGACAGCGTTGTTCTGTCACATCAATTACCTGCGCGGACAAAAAATATTCATACAGAAATTCAGTTGGATACTGATGATTGTTGGGCTGAACCTAAATTATTAATGAGAGTTATTGATAATCTCTACTCCAATGCAGTGCACTATGGCGCTGAATCCGGTAACATTTGGATTTCCGGTCGGCAAGTGGATAAAAATATTCAGCTCGATATTGCCAATACGGGAACACCTATCCCTGAGTTAGAGAAAAGCATGATTTTCGAACCATTTTATCAAGGAAAACTTCAGCGCAAAGGTGCGGTCAAAGGAAGTGGGCTTGGTTTGAGTATTGCGCAGGACTGTATTAGACGGATGGGGGGAGAACTTCATCTGATAGAATCCGACTTTGCTGATGTATGTTTCCGGATTGAACTGCCGTTAACCGCAGAGAATGATTAAATAATATGCACAACAGGTTTACTCACCACTTTATGATGAAGACGGAGCAGCAGAATATTGTGACTCGGACAGTGAAAAAAAAAGCGGTAATGCAGCGTTTATCTGAACGGGCTGTGTCCCGGTGTTTCCGTACTATGATTTTACTGTTTGTTCCCTATTTACTGGCAGGGTGTGTTTCAAATTCCGCTTCTGGTGAGCTGGCAAAAATTTCTGAAGCCATTATGCCGGAGCAGCGTGTCATTGATTATCACCCCAAAGGGTGTGATGTGATATGGAATATCACAAAAACAGCTGCAATGGAAAATAGCCTTTACTGGCTAAGACTGATCGACTGCACGGAGAGACTGTCTCCAACGGAAGCCCGTGACAAGGTCAAGCAGTTCATGGCAGATGATTGGTCACAGGTTTTCAAACAGAGTATTCTTATCAACCACTCAATACCTTCAGTTGCTGAACGGCGCAGTATCATAGAAAACCTGAATCGATATAGCACACAATTTCCGCCTTCGTTGCAGCCATTATTACAACTATGGCGTGACCAACAATATTTAAAAATTAGTCTGGCAGAGCAAAAATCAAAATATCAGCGATTACAATCAGATAGTGAAACAAAAATTGATCGACTGAAAGAAGCACGAACCCGGCTGGAATATGAATTACATTCAATATCCCGTAAGTTAGAAAATCTGACCGATATTGAACGTCAGCTTTCATCCCGCAAGCAAAGCCAGAATGTCTCTTCAGCGTCAGTTGAAACAGAATACCCTGCTGATGAAAGCGGTAATAAAATCAACGAATCCCACCCGGAAAGCCATTCGAAACAACTTCCGGAAAGAAAATCGGAAACAAAGACAGAAGATAATTTTTCAGAAGAAAAAGGAGCTGAAGTACAATGACCGCACGCAATCCTGCTCATCTCCTTCTGGTTGATGATGATCCAAGCTTACTGAAATTATTGGGAATGCGTCTGATCAGTGAGGGATTTCGTGTCACGACAGTGGAAAGCGGGCATGAAGCATTACGCATCCTATTAAAAGAAAAAGTAGATTTAGTCATCAGTGACTTACGCATGGATGAGATGGATGGCATGGCCTTATTTGCTGAAATTCAAAAACAGCATCCGGGTATGCCGGTGATTATTCTCACTGCTCATGGTTCTATTCCCGATGCTGTTGCTGCAACACAGCAGGGTGTATTTAGTTTTCTGACTAAACCTGTTGATCGTGATGCACTTTACAAAGCTATTGATGATGCTCTGGAATTATCAACACCTGCTATAGATGGCAAATGGAGTGAACAAATTGTCACCCGCAGCCCTCTGATGCTGCGTTTGCTGGAACAGGCAAAAATGGTGGCGCAGTCTGATGTCAGCGTTTTGATTAACGGGCACAGCGGAACCGGTAAAGAAGTGTTGGCTCAGGCTATTCATCGTGCAAGTCCCCGGGCAAAGAAACCCTTTATTGCAATTAACTGTGGTGCCTTACCTGAACAACTGCTGGAATCTGAACTGTTCGGCCATGCGAAAGGCGCATTTACCGGAGCAGTCAGTAGCCGGGAAGGGCTTTTTCTGGCGGCTCAGGGAGGAACGCTGTTTCTTGATGAAATCGGCGATATGCCATTGGCGCTTCAGGTTAAATTATTGAGGGTATTACAGGAGCGTAAGATCCGCCCTCTGGGAAGTAATCGTGATTTAGATATTGATGTCAGGATTATTTCGGCAACTCACCGGGATTTGCCGAAGGCGATGCAACGCAATGAATTCCGCGAAGATCTCTATTACCGATTGAATGTTGTCAACCTGAAAATCCCTACCCTGAATGAACGGGCCGAAGATATTCCTTTACTGGCAAACCATTTGCTGCGGGAATCAGCCAAACGTCATAAGCCTTTTGTGCGTAGTTTCTCCACCAATGCGATGAAATGTCTGATGGCAGCAAGCTGGCCGGGGAATGTTCGCCAGTTGGTCAATGTGATTGAGCAATGTGTGGCGCTGACAACCGCTCCGGTGATCAGTGATGCCTTAGTCATGCAGGCATTGGAAGGTGAAAACACGGCATTACCGACATTTGTCGAGGCGCGTAGCCAGTTTGAACTGAATTATTTACGTAAATTACTACAAATGACTAAAGGTAATGTCACTCACGCTGCCCGTGTAGCAGGGCGTAACCGAACAGAATTTTATAAATTATTGGCTCGCCATGAACTGGATGCCAATGATTTTAAGGAATAACCTTCCTGTAATTTAAATCCCATAAATAATTGAAACGTTTTTAAAGCCGTATTGAACTGTCTGAACCAGACAGAGAAGTGAATAATGGCCCAGGAGAGCCGCATTCTATGAGTCGTACTCTTAATATTGCCCTTGCCCAATTAAACTGGCTGGTAGGGGATATCGAAGGCAACAGCGAGCGTATGTTGCATACAGTACAGGAACAGCAGGAAAAAGGCGCTGATCTCGTCATGTTCTCTGAATTATCACTGTCGGGTTATTTCCCAGAGGATCTCCTGTTCCGTTCTGATTTCCATCAGCGTTGCCGCGAACAGTTAGTACGCTTACAAGAGGCAAGCTCTCAGGTTGGTATTTTAGTTGGTCATCCGTGGCAACAGGACGGAAAAATATACAACGCACTTTCGCTGTTCTGGAAAGGTGAAACCGTTGCGCGTTACTTCAAGCAACAACTGCCTAATTATGGCGTTTTTGATGAAGAACGCTATTTCGATGCGGGCGAGCGAAATTGTGTTATACCCTTTAAAGGTTATAATCTGGGTTTGTTGATTTGTGAAGATCTATGGTTTGATGCTCCGGTTGATGCTTTGAAACAGGCGGGAGCCGATATTATCCTGTCAATGAATGCTTCTCCTTATAATCACGAAAAACCAAATATCCGCAGTGCGCTTATCAAATCACACTGCCAGCGTATCCATTTGCCAATCATCTACCTGAATCAGGTTGGCGGACAGGATCAGCTGATTTTTGATGGCTGTTCAAAAGTCTTTGATATGAATGGTGAAATCACACACCGCATGGCAGCTTTTGAAGAGCAGGTCGAGCAGTGTCGTTTGAATGACATGATAGTTGAGCCGATGGCAAACCCTATCCCTCCATTGCCGCCATTGGGGCAAATTTATAAAGCCTTAGTTCTTTCTGTGCGGGATTATGTACAGAAAAATGGTTTTAAAGGCGCGTTACTTGGGTTATCCGGAGGAATTGATTCCGGCCTGACACTGGCGATTGCGGTGGATGCTTTGGGTAAAGAGCATGTACAGGCGGTGATGATGCCATTCCGCTATACCTCTGAAATGAGTATTCATGATGCCAGAGAACAGGCTGAATTGCTTGGTGTTGAATTTGATATTGTCTCTATCGAACCGATGTTTGACGCATTTATGGCTCAGTTAGAGCCGATGTTTGCCGGTACAGAAAAAGACACGACAGAAGAAAACTTACAGGCTCGCTGCCGGGCTGTCATTCTAATGGCAATGTCAAACAAGCGCCGCCGTCTGGTACTGACAACCAGTAATAAAAGTGAATCAGCGGTGGGCTACTCCACTTTATATGGCGATATGGCTGGTGGCTTCAATGCTTTGAAAGATGTGCCAAAAACAATGGTATTTGCATTGTCCACATATCGTAATACATTATCTCCTGCTATTCCTCAGCGTGTTATCGATCGTCCGCCATCTGCGGAACTGGCTCCTGATCAGCTCGATCAGGACAGCCTGCCACCGTATGACATGCTGGATGCTATCCTCGAGGGATATGTAGAAAAAGATAAATCCGTGGCTGATTTAGTAGCAGAAGGTTTTGACGAAGCGATTGTCCGTAAAGTGATCCGGTTGGTGGACATCAATGAATATAAACGTCGTCAGGCTCCGATTGGCCCGCGTATTACACAGCGTGATTTTGGTAAAGACAGGCGCTATCCGATTACGTCTGGTTTCGGGCGTAAGAACTGGTAATAACAGGAATACTTCATGAAAAAGATTGATGCAATTATCAAACCTTTCAAGCTCGATGATGTGCGTGAAGCTCTGGCTGAAGTTGGTATCACAGGTATGACGGTGACAGAGGTGAAGGGATTTGGCCGCCAGAAAGGACATACCGAACTGTATCGTGGTGCAGAATATATGGTGGATTTTCTGCCCAAAGTCAAAATAGAGATTATCGTACCGGATGATATTGTTGATACCTGTGTCGATACTATTATGCAGACCGCCCAAACCGGTAAAATTGGTGATGGCAAGATTTTTGTGTTCGATGTTGCTCGTGTTGTACGTATTCGTACTGGTGAACAGGACGAAGAAGCAATTTAATCTCTAAGAGCCTCATTCCCCGCCATGACGGCGGGGTTCTAGATGACGATGCCGAGTTAAATGACTTTATGCGGGCCAAAACATTCGTAATGGATATGTTGTTCATGGATGCCCATTTTCAGAAGCTGAGCGGCGATATATTGCATGAAAGCGACCGGCCCACAGAGATAAAACTGCATCCCTTCTATATTTATTTCATCTTTTACCGAAGCCAGCTCCATTAATCCTGTCTGTTGGTAATCTGCGCCGAAATTATCTTCATTTCTGGGTTCGCGATACCAGACCTGATAATTCATATTAGGCATGGATTCAGCAATCGCTTTTACTTTGCCTGAGAAGGCATGAAAACCACCATGTTCTGCTGCGTGAAGCCAATTGACGATACCAGTATGTTGTTGTTTATGCAGATATTGCAGCATACTCATCATCGGAGTCAGGCCGACACCGGCAGAGATAAGCGTAACAGGAGTATCAGGCAGGATATCAAGGAAGAAATCGCCTCGCGGTGCGGACAGTAATACGGTATCTCCTTCCTGTACTTTATCGTGCATATAGCTGGATACCTTGCCATGAGATTCCCGTTTAATGGCGATTTGATAGTGAGTTCCGTTCGGTGCGGCAGTTAATGAATACTGACGAATTTCACGATGCTCAAAGGCAGGATCTTCCAGATAAATACTCAAGTATTGCCCCGGTTTATAATCTAAGACTTTACCGCCATCGACAGGCACAAATTCAAAACTGGTAATAATATCGCTTTGCGGCTGTTTCCGGCTGACACGGAACTGACGCAGACCACGCCATCCTCCTGCCGAAAGTTCACCACTCTGATAAATTTCCTCTTCACGATTGATAAAAACACCGGCTAATACATCGTAGGCTTTTCCCCAGGCATCCAGCACTTCTTCTGCCGGATTAAACATCTCATCAATTGTTGCCAACAGATGATTCCCCACAATCTGGTAGTGTTCCGGTTGAATATTCAGGCTTGCATGTTTGTGAGCGATCTTTTCTACCGCCGGTAACAGAGCAGATAAGTTATCGATATTAGCCGCATAAGCACACAGAGCATTGAAAAGGGCCTGACGTTGATCACCGTTACTCTGGTGGCTCATGTTAAAGATATTCTGTAATTCAGGGTTATGACTGAACATGCGTTCATAAAAATGAGCAGTCAATTTTGGCCCGGTAGAAACAATCAGCGGAATAGTGGATTTTATAGTTGCGATAGTTTGACTGTCTAACATCATGATCTCCTGAATTTTTAAATCATGCTCAATTGATAAGTTGCATTTTAAATGCAACTTATTCTTCTGGGGAAGAGCTTAAAGTAAAAAGCAGAAATTATTTTGACTTAAATCAAAATCACAGGATTTGTGAAACAACAATATTTGACAGAAATCACAAAGATCAATGATAAATCCCGGACGGATAAAAAACATGATGGGCTATAGGGCGGTAGGTCTTGAAGCAATCGTTTGCGTAAAATGTCCTGTCAAGACTATCTCATTTGATAAAAAGAGTTTACACTGTGTCACATTCTGGCCCTCAGGGGTATTTTTTAAAGATGTAGCTGAGTCAGGAGAACCAAATGCTAAAGCGTGAAATGAATATTGCGAATTATGATCCCGAACTGTGGCAGGCGATGGAGCAGGAGGTTCGTCGTCAGGAAGAACACATTGAACTGATTGCTTCTGAAAACTACACCAGTCCAAGAGTTATGCAGGCTCAAGGCTCTCAGCTGACTAACAAGTATGCGGAAGGTTATCCGGGTAAACGCTACTATGGTGGCTGTGAGTACGTTGATATAGTTGAACAACTGGCAATTGACAGAGCAAAAGAGCTGTTTGGTGCAGATTATGCTAATGTCCAGCCGCATTCAGGTTCTCAGGCGAATATGGCGGTATATATGACGCTGTTGCAACCCGGTGACACTGTTTTAGGGATGAATCTGGCACACGGTGGGCACCTGACTCACGGTTCTCCGGTCAACTTCTCTGGGAAACTTTATAATGTTGTTCCCTATGGCATTGATGAAAATGGAAAAATTGATTACGACGATATCCGTAATCAGGCACTGAAACATCAGCCTAAAATGATCATCGGTGGCTTCTCTGCCTACTCTGGTGTGGTTGACTGGGCAAAAATGCGTGAAATCGCTGATGAAATCGGTGCATACCTTTTTGTTGATATGGCTCACGTTGCAGGCCTGATTGCTGCGGGTGTTTATCCAAACCCGGTTCCTCATGCTCATGTTGTGACAACGACAACCCACAAAACACTGGCAGGCCCACGCGGTGGTCTGATTCTGGCAAAAGGTGGGGATGAAGAACTGTATAAAAAACTGAACTCTGCTGTTTTCCCTGGTGGTCAGGGTGGCCCGTTGATGCATGTTATTGCAGGTAAAGCGGTTGCGCTGAAAGAAGCCATGGAGCCAGAATTCAAAACGTATCAGCAACAAGTTGCTAAGAATGCGAAAGTCATGGTAGACGTGTTTTTACAGCGTGGTTACAAAATTGTTTCCGGCAGCACTGAAAACCATTTGTTCCTGCTGGATCTGGTGGATAAAGATATTACGGGTAAAGAAGCTGATGCAGCATTAGGTCGTGCCAACATTACCGTCAATAAAAACAGCGTACCTAATGATCCTCGTAGCCCATTTGTCACTTCTGGTATTCGTATTGGTACCCCGGCAATTACCCGTCGTGGTTTCAAAGAAGCAGAAACCAGTGAACTGGCTGGCTGGATATGTGATGTGCTGGATAACATCAATGATGAAACGGTGATTGAAAGCGTTAAACAGAAAGTCTTGGCAATCTGCGCAAAATATCCGGTCTACGCATAACTTAGAATAATTATTGAGTATAAATACTGAATAAATAGTTAATAAGCCCGTCTCATTAGTTTTGAGCGGGTTTTTTTGCATTAAACTTTTGCATTAAACACGGGGGCAAAGGATGGTTGTTCCATCAACATTTTGGCTGGGATTAGGCTATTTCACCTATTTCTTTTCTTTTGGGATTTTTTTACCATTCTGGTCAGTCTGGTTGCAGGGAGAAGGCATTACTCCTTCCATGATCGGCATAATATTAGGCATTGGTTTGGTTTCCCGCTTTGTTGGCAGTCTCATTATTTCTCCTACCGTTAAAGATCCTGCCAAATTAATTACAGCATTAAGATTATTATCTTTTCTGGCTTTAATCTTTGCGGTCAGTTTTTCTTTTGGCAGCCACTGGGCATGGATTTGCCTTGTAATGATAGGTTTTAACCTGTTTTTTTCGCCGTTAGTACCTTTATCAGATGCTTTAGCGGGTACATGGCAAAAGCAGTTTACTTTTGATTATGGCAAAGTGCGTGTGTGGGGGTCGATTGCCTTTATTATCAGTTCTTCTTTAACCGGGATATTACTCTCTTCCTCCGGTATTGAGTTTGGAACAAGTGTCAGTATTTCCTTTGATAAACTCAATGACTGGATTGGTGGCAATTTATTCGGTCATCACCAGATTATCCTTGCTTCTCTGATTATCAGTGTTGCTATTATGCTGTCAGGGATGATGCTGAAACCATCTGTTATGCCTGCGGGTAAAATTAAGATAGAAAACGCCAATACAGTATCATTCAGAAAGTTATTATCCGAAAAATCAGTGTGGCAGTTTTTATTATGTGTCACGCTATTACAGGCAGCTCATGCTGGTTATTACAGCTTTGGTTCCATTTATTGGGAAAAAGCCGGTTATTCATCATCCACTATCGGTTATCTCTGGTCACTGGGTGTGGTAGCAGAAGTTGTGATTTTCACCTTCAGCAAACAGTTATTCCGTCGCTGGAGCGCTCGTAGCCTTCTGCTGCTTTCTGCTATTTGTGGGGTGATCCGCTGGGGACTAATGGGAGCATTCACAGAACTACCCGTGCTGATTATTATTCAAATCCTGCATTGTGGAACTTTCACTGTTTGCCATTTAGCGGCTATGCGTTTTATCGGTGCCAGAAAAGAAAATGAAGTTATTCGCCTACAGTCAGTCTACTCTGCGTTAGCAATGGGAGGCGGTATCGCTGTTATGAGTGCAGTAGGTGGTTTCCTGTATGAACATATGGGAGGCGGAATCTACTGGGTAATGGCGCTGGTCGCATTACCTGCGATTTTCTTACGGCCTAAAGCTGAAGGTCAAATTCATTCAGTATGAAATAAAATTATAAATAAGAAACAATAAGTTAATAATAACTCAGTAAAAAAGGGCACCTATCATTTTGGTGCCCTGTAAATAACATTGCTCAGATAATTATTTTTTAATTAACGTTTCAGTGCTTCAGTTAATTCTTCACGCATTTCAGACAGCATATCTTTAACAATACGTGGGCTGCCTGCAACGATATTACCGGAACTGATGTAGTTGTGACCACCAACGAAGTCAGTCACGATACAGCCGGATTCACGAACCAGCAGTTCACCACCCATGAAATCCCATGGTTTCAGGCCAATCTCGAAATAACCATCAACACGGCCGGCAGCAACATAAGCCATATCCAGCGCCGCGGAACCAGTGCGACGAAAATCTGCACAACGTTCAAATAATTTACCCAGTACGTTCATGTAAGGGATAGCGTGTTGTTTAGCTTTGAATGGGAAACCGGTAGCAATGATAGTGCCATCCAGATCACGGGCATTAGCACCACGCAGGCGATAACCATTCAGCTGTGCACCCTGACCACGAGTAGCAGTGAACAATTCGTTACGCATTGGGTCGTAAACCACAGCAACTTCGGTGCGGCCTTTGATGCGCACAGCAATGGAAACAGCGAAATGAGGGAGACGTTTAATAAAGTTGGTGGTGCCATCCAGTGGATCGATTACCCATTGGACATCGCTATCTTCACCTAAGTGTTCACCGGTTTCTTCAGTGATAATAGTATGCTTAGGGTAGGACTTGCGGATAATGTCAATGATCATGCTTTCTGCTTCACGATCAACATTAGTGACAAAATCGTTACTGCCTTTTTGGCTTGCTTCAACAGCGTCAGGAGTTTCATAGCTTTTGGCAATGTGGTTGCCGGCCTTACGAGCAGCGCGTATAGCGATATTTAGCATCGGATGCATGGGGTATCTTCCACCAGAATTTTAAAGAACGGGAAACAAATCGGCGCGCAGTATAGCAGTAGTTCGTCAAAATGACTAATGCTGTGTTAAGATATTCGGCTCTTATACTGAAATTAAAAGCCGTCATGTTAGAGAACATCCGCATTATCCTGGTAGAAACTTCCCACACGGGCAACATGGGTTCAACTGCCAGAGCTATGAAAACCATGGGGTTAACCAATCTGTATCTGGTCAATCCGCTTGTTTTGCCTGATTCTCATGCAATCGCACTTTCCGCAGGCGCCAGTGATGTCATTGGTAATGCAATGATTGTGGATTCGCTGGATGAAGCACTGTCCGGGTGTGAATTGGTTATCGGAACCAGTGCCCGTTCCCGTACACTTTCCTGGCCAATGGTTGAACCGAGAGAGTGTGGTGAACGCTGTGTCAGCGCTGTTCAGAACTCACCGGTAGCTATCGTGTTCGGTCGTGAACGTGTGGGGCTGACTAACGAAGAACTCCAGAAGTGTCACTACCATCTTTATATTCCGACCAATCCTGAATATGGTTCGCTGAATCTGGCTATGGCTGTTCAGTTGGTCAGTTATGAGATCCGAATGGCGCACCTTGCTCTTACTGCTCAGGAAAAACAGGAAAAAGCGGATGCGACAGAGCATGAAGCGGAATACCCGCCTGTTGAAGATATGGAGCGTTTTTACCAGCACCTTGAGCAGGTATTAAATCATTCAGGCTTTATTCGCAAAGCACACCCTGGTCAGATAATGAACAGATTAAGGCGTCTTTATACCCGTGCCCGTCCGGAAACTCAGGAATTGAATATCCTGCGTGGCATTCTGACTTCTATGGAAAAATGGGCCAATAAATCGTCTGAATCCGGTCGGAAATAGGATCAGAAATGCGGCTTGTGAGCGGTAACAGGATGAAAGACAACTAAATAATAGTTGAGTAAATTACTAGGTTAAATAGTTGACTAAAACGCTCAGGAATGCCACAATTTGACCCATATTTCACCATGGAGTTTTTGTTATGAGACTGACATCAAAAGGACGTTATGCGGTAACTGCCATGTTAGATGTGGCATTGCATTCACAAGAAGGGCCGGTGCCACTAGCTGACATATCTGAACGTCAGGGAATTTCCCTTTCCTATCTTGAGCAGTTGTTTTCTCGCCTACGTAAGAATGGTCTGGTTTCTAGCGTCCGTGGTCCGGGTGGCGGTTATCTGCTGGGCAGAGATGCCGGTAAGATTTTCGTTGCCGAAGTAATTTCTGCTGTTGATGAATCCGTAGATGCAACTCGCTGTCAGGGCAGGGAAGGCTGTCAGGGTGGTGATCGCTGTCTGACTCATACATTATGGCGTGATCTTAGCGAGCGCATTACGAGCTTCCTGAATAGCATCAGTTTAGAAGAATTAGTGAACAACCAAGAAGTTTTAGACGTTGCTGATCGTCAAGACAGCGATAAGCGCCGTACAGCTAATGGCCGGGTTCAAGAAATGATTAACGTTAACCTGCGTGCTTAAATTAGTGGTAAATAAGCGGCAAACAAATGTATTAAAAGTGTCTTACGGAGCATGTGAGCAATGAAATTACCCATTTATTTGGACTATTCAGCAACAACGCCGGTTGACCCTCGTGTTGCTGAAAAGATGATGAATTATCTGACTATGGACGGGGTTTTCGGTAACCCTGCTTCCCGGTCACACCGTTTTGGCTGGCAGGCTGAAGAAGCGGTTGATATTGCGCGTAACCAGATTGCTGATCTTATCGGTGCTGACCCGCGTGAAATCGTCTTTACTTCAGGTGCAACAGAGTCAGATAACCTCGGTATTAAAGGTGCAGCGAAATTCTATCAGAAAAAAGGCAAGCACATTATTACCAGTAAAACTGAACATAAAGCTGTTTTGGATACTTGTCGTCAGCTGGAGCGTGAAGGTTTTGAAGTGACTTACCTTTCACCGATGAGTAACGGCATGATCGATCTGAAAGAGCTGGAAGCCACAATGCGTGACGATACGATTCTGGTTTCTATCATGCACGTCAACAACGAAATTGGTATTGTTCAGGACATTGTGACTATCGGTGATATGTGCCGCAGTCGTGGCATCATTTTCCACGTTGATGCGACTCAGAGTGTCGGGAAACTGCCTATTGACCTCAGCAAACTGAAAGTTGACCTGATGTCTTTCTCGGCTCATAAGATTTATGGCCCGATGGGTATCGGTGGTTTGTATGTTCGTCGCAAACCTCGTATCCGTATTGAAGCACAGCAGCACGGCGGCGGTCATGAACGTGGTATGCGTTCCGGTACACTGCCTGTTCACCAGATCGTCGGCATGGGCGAAGCCTACCGCATTGCAAAAGAAGAGCTGCAAGCCGAGTCAGAACGTCTGCGTGGTTTACGTCTGCGTTTATGGAACGGTATCAAAGATATTGAAGAAGTTTACCTGAACGGCGATTTGGAACTGGGTGCACCACACATTCTGAATGTCAGCTTCAACTATGTTGAAGGCGAATCATTGATGATGTCACTGAAAGACTTAGCAGTTTCTTCCGGTTCAGCATGTACTTCTGCGAGCCTGGAGCCTTCCTATGTTCTGCGCGCACTGGGCATGAATGATGAGCTGGCACACAGTTCTATTCGTTTCTCTTTGGGGCGTTTTACCACAGAAGAAGAAATAGACTATGCAATCAAGTTGATTCATAACGCGATTGGTCATCTGCGTGATCTTTCTCCATTGTGGGAAATGTTCAAACAGGGAGTGGATCTCAGCACCATCGAATGGTCTCATCATTAATCAGACAGTTTCAGGAGTAACGACATGGCTTACAGCGAAAAAGTAATTGATCACTACGAGAATCCACGCAATGTAGGGTCATTTGATAGTGAAGATCCTTCAGTGGGTAGTGGAATGGTTGGTGCGCCGGCTTGTGGTGACGTCATGAGACTGCAAATTAAAGTCAGCGATGACGGCATTATCGAAGACGCACGTTTTAAAACTTATGGCTGCGGTTCCGCGATTGCATCCAGTTCTCTGGTCACAGAGTGGATGAAAGGAAAATCACTGGATCAGGCAGAAGCAATCAAAAACACTGAGATTGCCGATGAACTGGAGCTGCCACCAGTGAAAATTCACTGTTCTATTCTGGCAGAAGATGCAATTAAAGCTGCGATTGCAGATTATAAGAGCAAGCGTCAGGCCAAATAATTCTTCTAAATATACCCTACTTGAAAGAGGATGGGTGAAAATATAATTCTGGTGGATATTGTTTTAATATCCACCTTTACTGATTTTGAAGATGGCAGCTTTGAAGGTGATAGCTTTAAAGGTAATAACTTCAAAGATAATAGTATTCAAAATTAATAGTTTTAAAAGTGAGGTGTTGTATGTCAATTTCCCTGACAGAAAGTGCAGCCCAGCGTGTTTTGGCTTTCCTTGATAATCGTGGAAAAGGTGTTGGTCTGCGTCTGGGAGTGAGAACTTCCGGCTGTTCTGGTATGGCATATGTACTTGAATTTGCTGATACAGTTAATGATGAAGATCAGATTTTTGAAGATAAGGGTGTGAAAGTTATCGTTGACGGTAAAAGCATTGTTTACCTTGATGGAACTGAGTTGGATTTTGTCAAAGAAGGCCTGAATGAAGGCTTTAAATTCAACAACCCCAACGTTTCCGGCGAATGCGGCTGTGGGGAAAGTTTTAACGTTTAACCCCCGTATTTTGCGAAACCAAGAGTAACTTATGGACTACTTTACTTTATTCGGGTTGCCTGTGCGTTATGCAATCGATCGCCAACAATTGGCGACCCGCTATCAGGAGTTACAGCGTCAGTTTCATCCTGATCGTTTTGCCACCCAGCCAGAGCGTGAAAAAACGCTGGCACTTCAACAGGCTGCAACCATTAATGATGGTTATCAGACTCTGAAACACCCCCTGAAACGTGCAGAATATATGCTATCTCAGCAAGGGTTTAACTTATCCAGCGAACAGCACACTATGCAGGATACGGCTTTTCTGATGCAACAGTTAGAGTTGCGTGAAGAGCTTGATGCTATTGAACATAGTGCCGAGCCGGATGCCGCATTGGCTGGTTTTTCATCTCGCCTGAATAAAATGATTAAAACTCGTAGTGAGCAGATGGAACAGCAGCTGGATGCAGAACAGTGGTCAATTGCAGCCGATACTGTCCGTAAGTTACGCTTTCTGGATAAATTGCAACAGCAGGTCGAACAGCTGGAAGAACGGCTGTTGGATGATTTTTAGCTGAATCGCGTTTTAGTGAACAATGCGGGGCTGATTTAGTATATCCGAGAAATTTCAAGTTGTATCGAGGCCAATGACAAAGAGGCAGCTTGAAAGACGGGTATAATTGGTTTTTATAGGGGCACACATGGCTTTATTACAAATCAGTGAACCTGGTTTATCTGCCGCACCACACCAGCGTCGTCTGGCTGCGGGGATTGATCTTGGTACAACACACTCCCTGGTTGCGACAGTCCGCAGTGGTCAGGCTGAGACCTTAGCAGATAGTGAAAACCGTCACTTACTTCCTTCAGTTGTACAATACTGCAAAGATGAAATTCAAATCGGCTGGCAGGCCCGTCAACAGGCGGCTTTCGATCCTGTTAATACGATAAGCTCTGTCAAACGTATGATGGGGCGCTCTCTGGCTGATATTCAGCAGCGTTACCCGAATCTTCCTTATCAATTTCAGGCCAGTGAAAATGGATTGCCGTTAATTAATACAGCGGCAGGTTTGGTTGATCCTATTCAGGTTTCTTCTGACATATTGAAATCGTTGGCTCAACGGGCAGAAGAAACACTGGATGGTAAACTTGATGGTGTTGTTATCACCGTTCCCGCTTATTTTGATGACGCTCAGCGTCAGGGAACGAAAGATGCGGCTCGTTTAGCGGGTTTGCATGTCCTTCGCCTCCTGAATGAACCCACTGCGGCTGCAATTGCCTACGGGCTTGATTCTGGTCAGGAAGGTGTGATTGCTGTTTATGATCTGGGCGGTGGAACATTTGACGTTTCTATCCTTCGCTTGAGCCGTGGTGTTTTTGAAGTATTGGCCACGGGCGGTGATACTGCACTGGGTGGTGATGACTTTGACCATCTGCTGGCAGACTGGATCCGTGAGCAGGCCGGGATTACCGATACCGGCCACGGGTTACAGCGTCAGTTACTGGATGTTGCGACACAAACTAAAATTGCATTGAGTGATGCAGATTCAGTCTCAATTAATTTTGCTGACTGGCAGGGCAATATTACCCGCATCGAGTTCAATGAATTAATTACGACACTGGTTAAACGTACTTTATTGTCTTGTCGCCGGGCCTTGAAAGATGCTGAAGTAACTGCTGACGAAGTCTTGCAGGTTGTGATGGTGGGAGGCTCAACAAGAGTTCCGCTGGTGCGCAGCATGGTAGGCGAATTTTTTGATCGTGAACCGCTGACCTCTATCGATCCGGACAAAGTTGTTGCAGTTGGTGCGGCAATACAGGCGGATATTCTGGCAGGTAATAAGCCAGACAGCGAAATGTTGTTGCTGGATGTTATTCCGCTGTCACTGGGTCTTGAAACGATGGGCGGGCTGGTTGAAAAGGTTATTCCGCGCAACACCACTATTCCTGTCGCAAGAGCTCAGGAATTTACGACCTTCAAAGATGGTCAGAGTGCAATGAGCATCCACGTTGTTCAGGGTGAACGCGAATTGGTAGCAGATTGTCGTTCTCTGGCTCGTTTCACGCTGAGGGGAATTCCTCCGTTACCGGCAGGTGGTGCGCATATCCGCGTGACTTTCCAGGTTGATGCTGATGGTTTGCTGAGTGTCAGTGCACTGGAGAAATCGACGGGTATTGAAGCCTCTATTCAGGTAAAACCTTCTTACGGTCTGTCTGATGAAGAAATCGCCAGAATGATCAAAGATTCAATGAGTAATGCGCAGGAAGATATTCAGGCGCGTAAATTGGCTGAGCAAAAAGTAGAAGCAGCCCGTGTGCTGGAAAGCTTAACCGGTGCGCTGGAAAAAGACGCTGATTTACTCAGTCAGGAAGAACATGCTGCAATTGATGCTGCGGTACAAGTATTAATTGAAAGTGCTCAGGGAACGTCTCCTGAAGCGATTGAAAGTGCAATTAAACAATTGGACAAGCAAACGCAGGAATTTGCTGCGCGTCGCATGGACACATCAATCCGTCGGGCTTTGGCGGGTCATTCTGTGGATGAAATTTAATTATGCCTAAAATTGTATTTTTACCTCATAACGAACTTTGCCCTGAAGGTGCAGTATTGGACGCTAAAGAAGGCGAATCAATTCTGGATGTTGCACTGCGAAACGGTATTGAAATTGAACATGCCTGTGAAAAATCCTGCGCATGTACCACTTGTCACTGTATCGTCAGAGAAGGGTTTGACTCATTGGAAGAAAGTGAGGAACTGGAAGATGACATGCTGGATAAAGCATGGGGACTGGAGCCGGAAAGTCGCTTAAGCTGTCAGGCTAAAGTTGCTGATGAGGATTTGGTTGTTGAAATTCCTAAATATACGATCAACCACGCGCGTGAGCACTGAGTTTAAAATAAAGTTATACACAATGGATTTCAAGATGCATCGCGGCGGCAAGGGAGTAAATTCCCGGGAGCATAGATAACTATGTGACTGGGGTGAGCGAGCGCAGCCAACAAAGAGGCTACTTGAAAGACGAAGTGTATAAGGAGAACAAAAAATGAAATGGTCTGACAGCCGTATAATAGGCGAAGCACTTTATGATAAGTTCCCGGATTTAGATCCTAAAACAGTGCGTTTCACCGACATGCATCAATGGATTTGCGAACTGGATGATTTTGATGATAATCCGGAAAAATCCAACGAAAAAGTATTAGAAGCCATTTTATTGGTTTGGTTGGATGAGTTTGAATAACAGAGCTCAATCTTAGAAGTCATGTTACGCAAACAAATAATGCGAAAAACAGTACTAACTCACCAATTTTTGTCCAATGACTTGGCATAGTCTGTATTTAATGAAAAACTGGCATCCGCCAGTTTTTTTACATTTATTACTCTAATAATGATCCTAATACAGTAAAAATAAGAAGAGAGAAAGATAATGACCAAAAACGCTATACCGGCGCAAATCATGCCGATAACTCTGTCTTATGAGCCAGCTAAAGCATGCTGGGGTGAAAAAGCGCTAATTAGCTCAAATGATCAGGGAATGATGATCCATATGTCAGGCGAGAAATCTGACATAAACAGTGAACTGGCGTTGATTCAGCGTGCCGGACGTAAAATTAATGGGCAAGGTATCTATAATGTTGCTTTGGCTGGTGAAGGCTGGGATCTGGAAAAAAGCTGGGCATTTTGGCTCGGTTTCCGGGCACCAAAAGGACTGCGCACTATCGAATGGCCGCAACTGAATGCCGAAGAAAAGCAGGAACTGGAACATCGAATTAAATTCATCGACTGGGTGCGTGATACCGTCAACCTGCCTGCCGAAGAACTAGGGCCAGAGCAGCTTGCTCAGCGTGTTCTCGATTTAATTAACAATGTAGCGCCAGATGCTATCAGTTATCGCATCATAAAAGGTGATGCGTTATATGAGCAGGGTTATGTTGGTGTCCATACTGTTGGTCGTGGTTCTTCCCGTGTTCCTGTTTTTCTGGAGCTGGATTTCAACCCAACAACAAACAAAAATGAACCCGTATTTGCCTGCTTAGTCGGAAAAGGTATTACTTTCGATTCAGGCGGATATAGCCTGAAACCATCTAACTCGATGAGCGCCATGAAATCTGATATGGGTGGTTCAGCAACTCTGTCAGGTGCGCTGGCACTGGCAATCAGCCGTGGTCTGAAACAGCGTGTAAAACTGTTCCTGTGCATTGCTGATAATATGGTCAGCGGGAATGCATTCAAACTGGGTGATATCATTCGTTATCGTAACGGTAAAACCGTTGAAGTCATGAATACTGATGCAGAAGGCCGTCTGGTACTGGCTGATGGTTTGATTGATGCCAGTGCAGAAAATGCCCCTTTGATCATTGATGCAGCGACATTGACGGGTGCTGCAAAAATGGCTGTTGGTAACGATTACCACTCTGTTTTCAGTTTTGATGATCAACTGGTGGCGGATTTATTGGTTGCAGCGGATACAGAGCATGAACAATTCTGGCGTCTGCCATTGGCTGAATTCCACCGCAATCAGCTGCCATCCAACTTTGCTGATTTGAATAACATTGCTGCACCTTCTCACACAGCTGGCGCAAGTACTGCCGCTGCTTTCCTGTCTCATTTTGTCGAGAATTACAAAAAAGGCTGGGTACATATCGATTGTTCAGCAACCTATCGTTCATCTGCGGTTGAACAATGGTCGGCAGGTGCAACAGGTTATGGTGTTCGCACCATCGCCAACTTACTGCTGACAAAAGCAAAATAAGCACATGAGAAGGAAAATGTAATGAATCAGGACATTGTGCTACCCGACTTTGACATCACGGATTCTGACGAGAATGATCCACATGCGCGTGAACGGGTCAGTGAATTACTCGATCAATGGAATATCAGGCAGACGGGCGAGCAGGGTAACCAGCCTCTGGATATTTATATCCGGGATAGCGATGGGGAAGTGATTGGCGGTTTGGTCGGACGAACGTCGCTTGGCATGCTTTTCATCAACTATCTTTACCTCCCTGATGAACTCAGAAGTCAGAGACTGGGCAGTGTGTTACTCAGAAAAGCTGAGGAAAAAGCCCGCCAGCGTGGTTGTCATGCTGTGACGTTGTACACGATGTCCATTCAGGCACCTGAGTTTTACCTCAAACACGGATACACGGCTTTTGGTGAAGTCGCCTGTAAACCGGCGGGAAATGCCAGAATATTTATGTATAAACTGTTGTGATATCTGAATACTTCTGATTTCCTGTTTTCTGGCCTCCTCATATGGGGAGGCTATGATTTAGCACTTTTTTAGATATATACACAATGGATTTCAAGGTGCGTCGCGGCGGCAAGAGAGTAAATCCCCAGGAGCATAGATACCTATGTGACTGGGGTGAGCGAGCGTAGCCAACAAAGAGGCAACTTGAAAGATGAAGTGTATAACTCTGCTTTTAACATCTGTATCAACATATATACTGTTCGGAGATTTTCATGAGCTTGTCAAACGAAGCCGTTGCCACTGAAATTGAGGTTCCGAGTGGAAGTCGTATTACTCTCAGCCAACTAGAAGAACAACCAGTCCAGCTTATTGAAGCTCTGATTAATTTATTTAAGCAGCATAAACCCGTACGCCGTGCTTTTCTGGTGATGGCTCACGATAAAGAGCAGGACGAAAACCCTAATCTGTTAATTGGTCTGGAGCTGAGTGGGATACAGGCAGACAGTGACATTAATATACTGATCCAGACTGCTGGAGAGGTAGCTTGTGAACACCTGAATGAAGATGAATCAGTGGATTTTTGCCTGCTTGATGAAAAAGATGGCGGGATAAGCCACTACCTGATTCAACATACTCAGCCTTTCTACCAACGGAAATTAGGCAGTTGGCTGAGGGAGACTATTCCTGTACTCAATCAATAAATAAATATTAATTAACACAGGGATCGTGTAATGAATGAGTGCCAGCCGGTGAACAATAAGGATTATGGTTATGTGTCAACATCAACTGAGGCAATGGGCAACAAGGAAAAAACGCACAATCACGTCAATGGTTGTTACTTTGTTTGCATGCTTTGCGCTAGGTATTTTATCTGGATGCGATCAATCGCAGGATAATGAAAAGAGTATAAAACCGGAAACATCAGCAATTCCGGCACCTTCAGAAATAACGGATACCGCCAGTCGCGGTTCTCACACCCCGGAAACACAATCTCCAGCAGCCCAATCCCTGCCACGCCAATCCCTGGAAGAGCAATATGCGGGTAAAGATGTCACTATTTTAGATGCTTCAGAAGTACAGCTGGATGGTGCCAGTGCAATGGTTGTGACATTCTCTGTTCCTCTGAAACCCGATCAAAATTTTGCTCAGCGCGTTCATTTGGTTGATGTTAAATCCGGCAAATTAGATGGTGCATGGGAGTTATCAGATAACCAAATGGAGCTGAGACTCCGCCATTTGCCTCCAAAGCGCCAATTAATATTAACTGTTGATGACGGTTTACAGGGCATCAACGGGCGTAGTCTGTTCAATGTCTATGAAAAAAAATTCCAGACTGCCTCAATTCAACCTGCTGTTGGTTTTGCCAGCAAAGGTGTGCTTTTACCCAGTAAACTAGCAGAAGGCTTACCCGTTCTGGCACTGAATGTTGATCGGGTCGATGTTAATTTTTTCCGCATCAAAGAAGCTTCATTACCCATGTTTATCGCTCGCGGGCGATACCTCAGCGGTATAACTTCCTGGGATTCTGAGCGATTACTGGAAAATGCAGATTTAGTCTATACCGGTCGCTTTGATTTGAACCCGACACCGAATACCCGTGAAAAACTGTTATTGCCATTGAATGATATTAAAGAGTTGCAAAAGAGTGGTGCCTATCTGGCCGTTATGCAGCAGGCCGGAAAATATGCTTACACTAACCCAGCAATTCTGTTTACGCGGAGTGATATAGGCGTTTCGATGCATAGCTATCTGAATCAGATAGATGTTTTTACCCAATCACTGGAACAGGGTTCCGGCCTGAAAGGTGTTGAGGTTCGTGTACTGGATATCAATGGGCAACTTCTGGCAAAAAATACGACAGACAGTAATGGCCACGCCACGCTGGAAAAAAGTTCCAAAGCGGCCTTGTTGCTGGCAACGCAGGGCGAGCAAGTCAGTATGATTGATTTGTCATCCCCTGCACTGGATCTGTCTGAGTTTGATATCGGTGGTGAGCAAGGGTATAGCAGGCAGTTTTTTGTATTCGGCCCCCGGGATCTTTATCGTCCGGGCGAAACACTGATTGTTAATGGCTTACTGCGTGATGCGGATGGTCGTTTGCTGAAACCTCAGCCGGTAAAAGTGGATATATTAAAAGCCGATAATCAGGTAGCGCGCAGTTTTGTCTGGCAGCCTGAAAATGGGTTGTACCAATATCGTTATTCAATTCCACAGTCTGCTGAAACCGGAATGTGGTCACTGCGTCTGGATTTGGGAGATAACACCCCACGTTATTACAAATTCAACGTTGAAGACTTTATGCCTGAGCGCATGGCCTTAGAAATTAAAGGAAATACGGATAGCCGACCAATACAGAAGAATGAAAGTGTTAACTTTTCCATTACGGGTCGTTATTTGTACGGTGCTCCGGCAGCCGAAAATCGGCTACAGGGCCAGTTATTCATGCGTCCGGCTCGTGATGCAGTGGCGAAGCTATCAGGGTATGAATTTGGCTCGTCAAAAGAAGAAGAGTTAAGCAGAACGCTGGATGAGTTTGATTTAGTCCTGAATAGTGAAGGCAAAACTAACATTACTGTCGGTGAGGATAACTGGAGATATGTCTCTTCTCCGGTAAGAATCGCTGTACAGGCCAGCCTGCTTGAAGCAGGAGGACGCCCGGTAACACGCCATGCTGAACAGGCTGTCTGGCCTGCTGAAAAACTGGTTGGTATACGCCCGCTATTTAATAAAAAGTCTAATTATAACTATTACACTGATCACTATGAATCCCGTTATAACGTTAATGAAAACTCGCTGGCGGAGTTTGATGTTGTTTATGCGGATGCCGATGGTAAAAAATACGCCACGAATGACTTGAGAGCTCGCTTGATATACGAACGCCGTGATTATTACTGGCGTTGGTCTGACAGTGGTGGCTGGGATTCGGGATATGACCAGAAAGATCTGATGATGGCAGATGAGCCTGTTCAAATTGTGGAAGATGGTACAGCAAAAATCAGCTTTCCGGTTAAATGGGGTTCTTATCGTATTGAAGTTGTGAATCAGAAAAATCAACTTATCACCAGTCTGAACTTTTGGGCCGGCTATTCATGGCAGGATAATACCGAGGGAACAGGAGCTGTCCGGCCGGATCAGGTCAAATTATCACTGGATAAACCTGCATATAAACCGGGAGATAAAGTCAGACTGCATATAGCTGCGCCACAGGCAGGTAAAGGATATTTATTACTGGAATCCAGTGATGGCCCGTTATGGTGGCAGGAAATTGACGTACCAGCACAAGGTCTGGATATTGATGTGCCGGTTAATCAATCATGGGCGCGTCATGATCTGTATCTGACCGCAGTTGTGGTACGACCGGGAGATAAAAACCGTCAGGCAACATCAAAACGGGCAATCGGCGTCTTACACTTACCACTGATGGATGAAGGGCGTAAGCTGGATCTGACGCTCAGCGCGCCGGACAAAGTACGCCCGAATCAGGACCTTTCTGTCAAAATTAAGGTAACACCTCAAAAAGGCAGAGAGTTGCCAAAGCAGGTTTATGTACTGCTTTCTGCTGTTGATTCTGGTGTCCTTAGTATTACTGACTTTAAAACACCGGATCCTTATGAGGCATTTTTCGGGCGTAAGCGTTATAGCGTTGACCAGTATGATGTTTACGGACATCTGATTGAAAGTGAAGGGCGCAAGGCAAACTTACGTTTTGGTGGTGATGTTGGTGAAGGTGAGCCGGAAAGAGGCGGTAAAAAACCGCTGACAGTAGTCAATATTCTGGCGGAACAGGCTAAGCCTATTAGCCTGAATGCTGATGGAGAAGGGGAGATTACGTTACCGATCCCTGACTTTAATGGTGAACTCAGGCTAATGGCGCAGGCATGGAGCGATGACGAATTCGGAAACAGTGAACGCAAAGTTACTGTAGCCGCGCCAGTGGTTGCGCAAATGTCATTACCGCGTTTTATGGCTGGTGGTGATCAATCTCAACTGGCATTAGATCTCACTAATCTTACTGAGCAGCCACAAAAACTGACATTTAATTTTGCTGCAACCGGGCTGATACAATTACAGGAATCTGCGAATAACAGCATCACGCTGGAAACAGGAAAAAGGGTAACGATTCAAATTCCGGTTAAAGCTGACTATGGATTTGGACAAGGCGAAATTTTCCTGACCGTTGATGGCCTGAAGGTATCCAACGAGGTACAGCAATACAAAAACAGTTGGAAAATTGGTGTTCGTCCGGCATACCCTGCTGTTACCAGACAGTTTGCGGATGTTATCCGGCAAGATGAAGAATGGCTGTTACCGCCAGATGCGATCACAGGTCTGGCCCCGGAAACACTGGAAGGCCAGCTTTTGCTGACCAGTAGGCCACCACTTCAAATCGCCCGTTATATCCGCGAATTATATGCTTATCCATATGGCTGTCTGGAACAGACAATCAGTGGGCTTTATCCGTCTCTCTACTCCAATGAAGCTGAACTGAAAAAACTGGGCATTAAGACACAAAGTGATGAAAAACGCCGGGCAGCCATTGAAGACGGTATTACGCATCTGCTGAGTATGCAACGTCATGATGGCAGTTTTTCTCTTTGGGATCGTAATGGTGAAGAAGAATTCTGGCTCACCGCATATGCGGCAGATTTCCTGTTCCGTGCCAATCAGCAAGGCTACAGTATTCCGGTTGATTCCCTGAAAAATGCCAATAACCGGCTGCTGCGTTACTTGCAGGATAAAAACATCATCAACGATCGCTATAGCGGTTCGCACAGTGCAACACAGTTTTCCGTGCGGGCTTACGCCGGTCTGGTGTTAGCCAGCCAGCAGAAAGCGCCATTAAGTAGCTTGAGACAACTTTACGAGCAGCGGGATCAGGCTGATAGTGGATTATCTCTGGTGCAATTAGGCGTAGCATTAAGAATGATGGGGGATGATAACCGTGGCAATGAAGCCATTCACTTGGGGGTGTCTAAATCCCGTAAACAGGGTTATGGGCTGAATGATTATGGCAGCACCATACGTGACGACGCATTGATTGTCTCTTTGTTGAATGAAAATAACATGTTGCAGAAAGAGCGGGATGAAAAGCTGCTTGCGTTATCCAATGAACTCTCGTCCCGAAAGTATTTTTCAACACAGGAAAGTAATGCGCTTTATCTGGCCGGACGTTATTTTATTGATGCCAGTGAACAACCCTGGAAAGCCGTCATTAATCGACAAATACCACCGATTAACCGCAATACTGCGCTGAATAACGCCTTGTCTGCAAAACAGATTCTGAATGGCATTGAGATAAGTAATCGGGGAGATAATTCCCTGTATTCACGGCTGAATGTGGTGGGTTACCCTCTGAAAAAACCCGAACCTTATTCAAACATACTGAGTATTAAGCGTACCTATCTTGATTTGACAGGTAAAACCTACACTCCGGATCGCCTGAACAGCGGCGAGCTGATGATTGTAAAACTGGAAATCAGTGCGACCCAGCCTGTTTCAGATGCTCTGGTTGTCGATCTCCTGCCCGCAGGATTGGAGCTTGAAAACCAAAATCTGGCATACAGCAGCGTCAGTTTGAGTGAAAACGCAACAGATTTACAGGATATGATTTACAGAATGCAAAGAGCAAATATTCGTCATATGGAATACCGGGATGATCGTTTTGTTGCCGCTGTTTCTGTAGAGCCTTACCAGCCAGTGACCCTGTTATATTTAGCAAGGGCTGTTGCACCGGGGGTTTATCAAATCCCGGCTCCCCAGGTTGAATCCATGTACGTACCTTACTGGCGTGCCGTCGGTGTAACAGGCGAAAAACTGGAAGTTGTCCGGTAACTGTGATGAATACATAGGATATTTGGTAATAGCGCCCATTTTAGTTAGAAAAAAGCTTCATCTATAGTTTGGTAACTACAGACCAAAATCATGGATGAAGCTTTGACGATTATTATTATAAAATTATTATTACTTTAATCCTTCCCGTAACTATTCCTTACAAAACATAGTTCACTAAATAGCTGTTCAAAATTATAGGAGTACACCTTACCCCGCGTGACACGCGGGGTAAGGAACACCGCATGCTGATACTCTCACTATTATGAAAAGGTATATAGAACAGCATTGATTAAAAATTCGTGAAATATCTGACCTTTCACATTGTTCTTTAGCTATCAGCCATAGCGAACAGCAATTTATTACTTTGTGCTCCACATAACAGCTTAGATGGGCTTTATCGAAGCTTAATAATGATAATTTAATTTTTTTGACTAGTATTAATCATTGGGAATAAGTGAATGTTATAAAAGAAATGAAAAAACAAATGAATATTATTCGTTAATGTAAAAATTTCTGGGGTATTCATACATGTCTTCATATGCAAGAAAAACTATTAGTTTCTTTGTTTTCTTCTACACATTATTAATGCCTTCTTCAGTATTTAACGCTTCAGCGGAAAATAATATAAAATCTGAGGATGTGTATACCCATTTTAAACAAACTAGTGATACTTCAGAGCTTGATACATCACCTATTATTGATAACACAGCCCGGACAGTAAGCCATATTTTATCTTCTTCCTCCTCAGAACTGGTGGATCAAGCAACATCCTATACGTTGAATAAATTTAACAGTACCGTATCTTCTGAAGTACAAAAGTGGTTATCGCAGTATGGTACTGTGGGAATTAACTTTGGGTTAAACCGTGAGTGGACGCTAAAGAATAACTCAATCGATCTCTTACTACCGATTTATGACAATCAAGAAAATTGGCTGTTTTTTTCCCAGCTGGGTTATCGTAATAAAGATAGCCGAAATACGGTTAACTTAGGTTTAGGCAGCCGATATTTTGATAAGAACTGGATGTATGGTTTAAACACTTTCTATGATTATGATGTAACAGGAAACAACCGGCGATTAGGGTTAGGGGGGGAAATTTGGGCCGATTATATTAAATTTTCTGCTAATACTTATTATCGCTTAAGTAACTGGCAAGAATCCCGGAATTTTGAGGATTATCATGAACGCCCAGCCATGGGTTATGACATTAATGGCGAGTTTTTTTTATCGGCTTATCCTAACTTGGGGATGAAACTGACTTATGAGCAATATTTCGGTGATAATGTCACTTTATTCAACCGAGAGACAAAGCAAAAAAATCCCCGCCAAACTAAATTAGATCTGATGTATACCCCGATTCCTTTAATCACAATTGGTGCAAGTTATCGGCAAGGTGAAGAAGGTCATACTGAAACTCAGTTTCTGACAAACTTAAATTATAAATTCGGAATTCCATTAAGTACTCAATTATCACCTGCTAATGTCTCATCTATGCGGACATTGATAGGCAGCCGCCATGATTTGGTTGAAAGAAATAATTATATTATTTTGGATCATAAAAAAAGAGAAAAAGATGAACTGTACAAGCTAGACCCAATTAGCGGATATGGCCAGCAGGAAATAACTGTTAATGCCCCTATTCGATCTTATGCGAATATCAAAGATATTAGCTGGTCTGTACCAGATAAAGCATTTAAAGAAAATGACGGGAAACTCACGCCAGAATCAGGCAGGAGTATTATTATTACGCTTCCCAGTTATCAGGAAACGCATGAAAGCGATTACGAGCTTGATGTATTGATCACTGATAATCAGGGAAGGAAACAAACTGTTCAGACCACGATAAAGGTTGTGCCTTTTTTAATCGATGAAAAAGTGAATATTACAAGTAATGACAAAAATGGATATACATTTAGTGATCCCATTATTACTTATCGCGGAGCACCTTCCGGAGAGTTTGTTAAAAATGCCAGCATAAATAAGGTGACTTGGATAACTGATCCGCCTTTAGGCGATGAATCTGGATTAGAATTTACATGGAAAAATGGTCCTGCCAAAACGAATGATGAGGGTAAACTGGCAGATGAAGAAGGAAATGTGATACTTAACACTTTAACTAGCAAAAAAGCACACGAAAAAGTTTTAGTTTATATACAGTTGGATGGGGCACAACGGCAGAAAATAGGATCAGTGAGTTTTACCGACAATCCATCCGCTTACCATATTCAGGAAGAATTTCTGACTGTAAGTCCGCAGGGGCCTTTGTTCGTAGGCGATGGAAAATTTTACACCTTCAGCGGTACAGTCGTGGATCGCCATAATAATCCGGTAAAGACACAAGAAATTAAGACTGTGGTATGGAAAGCAACCGATGATAAAGGTCAAGAAGTCAAGTTAACCTCGCAAACAAAAAAGACAAATGATTCAGGTGAGTTGATTGCAACATTAGATAGTTCGCAGCCATTCAATAAGGTAACGGTATCACTGGCTATTGAAAATCACCCCGCGATTAGCACTAAAGTGCCGGTTTCCATTGAATCTGAACACGCTTACCATATTCAGGAAGAATTTCTGACTGTAAGTCCGCAGGGGCCTTTGCTCGTAGGCGATGGAAAATTTTACACCTTCAGCGGTACAGTCGTGGATCGCCATAATAATCCGGTAAAGACGCAAGAAATTAAGACTGCGATATGGAAAGCAACCGATGATAAAGGTCAAGAAGTCAAGTTAACCTCACAAACAAACAAGACAAATGATTCAGGTGAGTTGATTGCAACATTGGATAGTTCGAAGCCATTCAATAAGGTAACGGTATCACTGGCTATTGAAAATCACCCCGCGATTAGCACTAAAGTGCCGGTTTCCATTGAATCTGAACACGCTTACCATATTCAGGAAGAATTTCTGACTGTAAGTCCGCAGGGGCCTTTGCTCGTAGGCGATGGGAAATTTTACACCTTCAGCGGTACAGTCGTGGATCGCCATAACAATCCGGTAAAGACGCAAGAAATTAAGACTGTGGTATGGAAAGCAACCGATGATAAAGGTCAAGAAGTCAAGTTAACCTCGCAAACAAAAAAGACAAATGATTCAGGTGAGTTGATTGCAACATTGGATAGCTCAAAACCCTTCAATAAGATAACGGTATCACTGGCTATTGAAAATCACCCCGCGATTACCACTAAAGTACCGGTTTCCATTCAATCTGAACATATTACTGTGGAATGCAAGGCTGTTGGTAAAACCCCTGTATTAGTAGGCGAAAGTTATATCTGTACAGCCCATGTGACGGATTTAGATGGAGGTATAGCAGGGGAAAAAATTGTTTGGAAGGTTAACGATCCTGATCTTCAATTGGAGCCGACTTCAGAGGCAACGGATAATGATGGTAAGATGAAAGCAACCTTAACCAGTCCGAAGAAGGCATTAGGTCTTGTTGTCACAGCATCTGTTATAGAGTCCAGTGGTGCACAATCTAGCGGGGAATCAACAAAAGATATTATTAGCTTTATTTGGCCGGAAATTACTATCAATCCAACCTCAAAAAATCCAGTTGTTGTTGCAAATGGGCAGGATTCATATGAATTTACAGCAACTGTCTGGCGTGACAAACAAAGTAATAATCCATATAAAGGGACAGACATAAAGTTTGCATGGGCTAAACCTCAGCTTCAGGATGATACAGGTACAACTGAACCAAACTTAACACCTCCACCAGATGAACCGTTAGAGGTAAACCCGAAGGATGGGACTTTAATAGCTACTATGACCAGTCTTCAGTGGGGACAGGTAAAAGCATGTATTAATATTGTGGATAGGGATCCTGTTTCGCCGATATGTTCGAAATTAGTGAATTTTGCATTGGATTTCGAAATTGCTAAGGATAGTGTTGAAATATATAAAGTTAACCGAGCTGGGCGTGAAGAGGTATTTGATCCTAATAAGCCATTATTGGGGGATGATAAATCAGAATATATGTATAGGGCACAGATCATTGATAAAAACAACAAACAGCCAGTATCTAACTACACATTCAGTGACGTCAACTGGACTCGTAATCTTCCGGATGTAACAGATAAACAATTAAGTATAGAATGGGATAAAGAGGGTAAAACAAATAGAGAAGGATATTTATACGCTACTTTAAAGAGTAATGTCGGACTCAATAAAAAAAGAGTAGAAGTTACCTTCAATATGGCAGGGATTTCATCTGGTAGTACGTTCTTTCAGGCTGCCAAACAAACAGTCACTTTCGATGTTTCACCGGATGTAGCCGCGATAAGGGTCTATAAGTATGATCCTAAAACGATGAAAGTGAATAAATCGATTAGCAAATCCTTTACCGAGCAAGAAAGACCATATAATGCTTTTTTTCAATTGGCTGCTGAATTCACATCCTCTAAAGGTGAAGCACTCGTTGAATCAGGAGATAATGTTAGATACACTCCAGAATTAGATTGGTCGACTCCTGTGGGAGTAGATAGATTTAACAAAAGATTTTTGATATTTAACAATGTACTAGGAAGCCAAAAAGTTACGCTTCATATTACGAAAAAAAATGGAACTCAACAGCAATATACATATACATTTTTTACGCGTAGATTTTTCTTAATCAATTTGAATATTCTTAGTGGCACTACACTAAATAATGGTCAAAGTTGCGAAGAGGATGATATGTTGTCACCCATTAAATCAGATTTAGTATCGACAGGAACAGGAACTACACTGTACGATGAGTTTCCGGATGCTTATGAATTTGGCATTTTAGATGGGATTATTGTTAAAAATATAAATCATATTTATATTAAGATGTTAGAGTCTCGACAAAATAGTGACTCTGGTAAATATTTAGCCTATAACTTATTAACAGGTAAGCAAGTTGTAGGTGATAATTCTAACAATTTTTATGTGTTATGTGAAAACAATTATTCTCAATAGCAGGGTGTAATTAACCAAGGAATAATGTCTTATGTCAATTGTTTTAAACACTTCATATTATATTCATTAATGATGGCTATATTTTTCAAGATACCAAAATATTCATTGTAAAATAACCATGTTAAATTAATTATAAAACAAACTATACCGAGAAGATCAGTGCAAAATACATAATATAAGCTGTGCTGATTACTTTTTTTTATTGGATATTTTATTTTAAATGTTTTCCAATACACTTGGAGTAACAAATAAAAATCATATACTAATATATGAGGTTAACTATGACAGAAATAAATAGAAATAATATACTTGTTTCCACAGTAACTCCTATTTTATCAGTCCCAAATGAGACCACGGTAATTTACGGTCAGACATTTTATCTTGATGTGACATTGAACGACAAAAATAATTTTCCACCAGGAGCATCACTTAAGGTTACAGCAAAAGGTCAGGGTATAACAATAAGTCCTATAGAACCTCCCCCTGTGTCATCTGGCTCGGAAAAAAGTATTGTTGGGCATTACATGGTAGTCATTAGTAGTGATGAAACTAAGATAACAAGTGGTCTGGTATCATTTAGTGTAGACTTCACTTCGACTCAATATCCTAATATTTTTAATAGTGATTTTCAATACAATGTAAAAAAAATCTTCCCCTCTAGTTTGCTGCTACAGACTGATAAATATGCTTTTGTTATTCCTGAAAAATACTCTAAACCAGATAAAAATGATTCTCAGGATAAATATGTTATTTACAAAACTATATTATTAGAGAATACAGAAACATCTTTATTAAAGACACAGTCAAAGATACCATTGAAAAATGCACTGGTTTATCTTGTAACTCAAGAACGTCCCGATATCAGAAATGACATTATTGTGACATCTGATCCAGACAAGGGAGGAAATGATACATTAATAATTTATAAACCGACAAAGATAAAAAATAGTGATTTTACTTTTATCAAATTAATAAGTGATGCCAGTACGGGAGAAATCAGATTCCGTGTTTATTCAAATAATAAACCACTTCTTGGTGAAAGTGATACCAATAGTAGACCAACTGTGATTTACTTAGGATGTATAATTTACGAAGTAGAAGAAAATTATATGGCTCACAGTGTGTGCTTTATTAAGCCAAGACCATCTATCAATCTAGATGAACTAGATCAATTATATATACCTGATTCCGATAATGGTGTAATAAAAGGAGATCCAGACAGTCCTGGTTTTGAAGTGCAAATTGATACTGGTGCAAATTATAAAAATAATGATCAGCTATTATTTTTCACAAAAGAAGAAAATAACATCCCTGATGTAAATAGTTTAATATCATCTCCTTATACAATTAGAAGTGATATTAATAATTATTCTTATCCAATTCCTTATAATAGCTTTACGATAAATAAGAAATCGGAAATATTTTATGTGATTGCACGTAAAGGGGATACTCTTTATTCAGGATCAGAATCAATTACATATGCTGGCGGAGGTTCTGGTATTGTTCCACCTGGTGCAGTAGCCAGGGTTTATAATAAAGTTGAGGTTTTTTCAAGTTATGCGGATTATAATGACGATAATACATTAAGTAACCCTGGTGAATTAGGTTCTCGACTGGATGAGGACGAGGTTACTACCAGAGAACAACTGGCAAACTATATTTATAACGGTGGAAATGATGCATATTTGAGAATAAAGGCAACTAATGACCCCAATGATGATAAATATCCTAAGGTTGGGGATTATATATTTATAAATATGTATATTAGTTCGGAGAATAAAAATTTATGGCAGCCAATAAATGGAAATAATGGCATAAGGCTCTTATCTATACTAGATAAATACCCAGCACATAATACAACTATTTGTTCAACAGTAGTTCCAATTCCGCATCCTTTTTATACGGATATAGATGCTTATGAAAATATTCCAGCAATGGTTTATTTTGAATATTATACAGTAGATGAGAGTAATCATAAAATATATAGCAAAGTTTGGCATGGTCCAACAGATACATCATCTTCAATATGATGCTGAATGGTGTCTGTTTTATTTTTTATAATTAAAAATGAAATTAATTTTGGTTTGTTTTAAATGAAATTCTGTCACCTTTTACTTGATGTTTGTTTTAAATAAAATATATGGAAATGGAATTCCATTTCCATCATAAAAAATTAGCAGAAATTACTAGGATTGGTATTAATAAAACCTTTCATTGGGTGACTTAAGTATATCAATGCATGAGGTGAACTATGACAGCAGTAAATAAAAATAATTTATCTGGCCCCACAATAACTGTAACCTTGTCAGTCCCGAATGAGACCACCATAATTTACGGTCAACAATTTTATCTTGATGTGACATTAATGTCTGAAGTTAATTTTCTGCAAGGAGCATCACTTCGTGTTACAGCGAAAGGCCAGGGTATAAAAATAACTTCTATAGGAGAAGTCCCTGTATCATCTGGCTTGGTAAAAAGTATTGTTGGGCATTATTATGTAGTAATTAGTGATTTTAGTGATACTAAGAACCCAGTAATAAATGGTGAAGTGTCATTTACTGTAAATTTATCTTCACCTCTAATGACTAATTATTATAGTTATTTTCAATACAGTGTAAAAAAAATTCTTCGGGACAGTTTGCAGTTGAAACCTAATAAGCTTGTTTGTGTTATTCCCGAAAAATATTCAGATCCAAAAATAAATGACCCTCAGGATAATTATTTTCTTTATGAAGCTAAGTTATTAGAAGATACAGGGGATGGTACATCTAGTACTCCACTGAAAAAAACACTAATTTATCTGGTTTCTTCACCTGATACAGATATTAATAGAGATATTATTATTACGTCTGATTCAGATGAAAGTACTGGACAGTTAATCAACTATTCCCCAGTAAACTATAATGAAAATGATTTTATTAGCTTAATAAGTGATGAGCAGTCGGGAAAAATTAGATTCCGTGTTTATTCAAATAATAAACCTATTGGTAGCGATGTTAATTATAAACCAACGATACTATCTTTGGGTTGTGAGATTTTGGATCATAATCCTGTACAAATGTCAGAAAGTGTATTTTTTATTACGCCTAGACCTGTTTCACATTTCGATGACCTAGAGAAACTATATATACCAAGTGCTGATGGTGGTGTAATACATGGTGCTCCGGGTAAAAGTAGTTTTGTAGTGGTTATTCAAAATAACATTAATTATAAAGATAACGATCGCCTTTTGTTTTTCACAAAAGAAAAAAATCACATTCCTGATGTGAACAGTTTAATACCACCTATTTATAGAATGGAAGGAGGTATTGATAATTACTTTTATAATATTCCTTTTGAATATTTTAAGAATAATGTGTGGACAGAGATTTTCTATGTGATTACAAATAGGGGTTATACTCATTATTCAATAAGTGAAAAAATAAAATATATAGGTGTAGATTCAGTACAATACACGCTTAAATTTGAACTTATTAATGGCAATGAAATAGTCGGTGATATGCAATCCCAAAAAGTCCAGGCTATTCTTACTGGAACAGGGGAAGGAGTAAATACTGCTAACCGTAAATTGAATTTAAGTATTGATGGAAACGCATCTTTTAAAGAAGATAGTAGAGTTCAAACAATATCTGTTATTACAGGTGAATCGGGGAAAATAAGTTTTGAACTCTATGATTCTAACCTAGATGGCGAGACAGTGACACTAACAGGGGAACTGGATATTGATAAAAAAACGAAAGCAACAAAACGAATTCATTTCTCATCAATTAAAGTAGAATTATTCTTCCTGGAACCTGAAAATAGCATAGTAGCGGTAGGATCCACTGTACCTTTAACAGCCACGGTAATATTAGAAGGAGGTATAACTAAAAAGGGTATAGAAGTTGTTTTCCAAGCAGATAATGGTGTCACATTAAATCCGCCTTCTACAACAACGAATGAAAATGGAGAGGCTACGACGCAGGTTACCAGTAACCAGACAATCGCTATCACAGTTACCGCGACTGCGGTGAGGAAAAGCACTAAGGCATATATTGATTTCGTTCAAATAGAGTCGATTAGTTTGCACCCTGAAAAGATAACAGTATATTTTGAAGCTGAGGTGTCATTCAAGGCCACGGTAGTGTTAGCAGGTGGTATAACTAAGAAAGGTATACTTGTTGATTTTAGCTCAAGCGACAATAACATTTCAGGAGATGAAGAAATAACAGATGGTAGTGGTCAGGCCGAAACATGGTTCTCATTTTCTGACGGAGAAGAAGATACTATAACCGTTACTGCAACTGCACTGGGGAGAAGTGCTATTGCGAAAGTTTTTACCTATACTGTGGGCTGGAGTTCTTTGACACCTGCAAATAGCACAGCACTAGTGAAAACCTCTGTACCACTAACATTCAAGGTAGGAGTAATAGAAGATATACCTATGGATGGCATAAAGGTTACTTTTCACGCAAGCAATGACGTCATTCTTAACCCTCCTTCGACTCACTTGAAAAAAATCAGCGAAGCTACAGCTACAGAGAATAATATCGGTGAGGCCATAACTCAGGTTACTAGCAATCAGGCAGTCTCTACAACAGTAACTGCCTTCATTGAATCCTATGGAGAGGGTGCCAATGCGAATGTTACGTTTATTAAAAAACCGTACATTATTACAATAGCTCCTGACCATGCTGAATTAGGAGAAGGCGGTTCTGTAACATTCTCAATCGGAGTAAAAAGCCTAAATAATTATGCTTCGGGTTACGTAGAGATTACTGTTAGTGCTATTTATGTGACTTTTAGTCAACCTTCAGGAACAGTGTGGCTTGATGGTGCTTGGTTCCACACGGTAGCCACTCTTAGCGAGCCTACCGCTATAATACAGCATGATATGCTTGAAACAGTTACAGTTACCATTAAAGACTCACATGGGTATGTTCAACACGCTTATGCAAAAATTAATTTGCTACAATCTGGCGCGTATGGTGGTGATCGTGAGTGATATCAGTCCATTATTCCATAGTAAAAGTGGAAATCACTGGCTGGGGTATATGGTTGCTGAGTTCTAATTCTATTCAATTTCTCTATCGATTTCTGCAATTTCATTTTGTTTAATCAGCCCTTATTACCGATAATAAGGGCTGATTTCTGTCGGATTCAGTTTCAATGAGAAAATATTTCCCCCGCATTTACCTTATTATTTTGGCTATTTTACTTATTCTGCCTGCCACTTTGTGGCTAGCCGACAAAATCTGGCCTTTACCATTAAAAAACGTCACCGCCGCACGTGTTGTGGTCGGAGCGGATGGTTCACCTTTATGGCGTTTTGCTGATAGTGAAGGGATCTGGCGTTATCCCGTGACTCTAGAGCAGGTTTCCCCTGAATATATTCAGGCTTTGTTAACTTACGAAGATCGCTGGTTTTACCAGCATTTGGGGGTGAATCCTCTCTCGTTGTTACGGGCGGCAGGGCAGGATATACGTGCCGGAAAAATCGTATCCGGCGGAAGTACGATTTCTATGCAGGTTGCCCGTTTGATAGATCCTCATTCACGTACTTTTGGCGGTAAGTTCAAACAGCTTTGGCGAACTCTGCAATTAGAGTGGCACTATTCGAAAGATGAGATTCTGGAGATGTATCTGAATCGGGCGCCATTTGGCGGCACGTTACAGGGCATCGGGGCGGCAAGTTGGGCTTATTTGGGAAAGTCACCGTCAGATTTGTCATCCGGTGAAGCGGCATTATTGGCAGTGTTACCACAGGCTCCAAGCCGTTTAAGGCCGGATCGCTATCCTGAGCGTGCTCAGGCTGCCCGTAACAAGGTATTGCAGCGATTGAAGCAGTATGGTGTCTGGTCAGCAGAAAAAGTGGCGGATATTGAGGAAGAAAATCTTTGGCTGGCTCCGCGTCAGGTTCCTCAGCTTGCCCCTCTTTTAGCAAGACGAATGGCTCTCAATAATCAGCAGGAAATCATCCGAACCACAATTGATACCGGCTTGCAGCGCCAACTGGAAGATATGGTACTTAACTGGAAATATCAGTTAGCGGAAAAAACATCAATTGGTGTGCTGGTGGTCGATCATACGGATATGACAGTGAAGGCTTATATTGGCTCGGCGGATTTTCAGGATAACAGCCGTTTTGGTCATGTTGATATGGTCAGCGCATGGCGCTCTCCGGGTTCGACATTAAAACCTTTTCTGTATGCAATGGCGCTGGATGATGGTCTGATCCATGCGGAATCTCTTTTACAGGATGTTCCCCGCCGTTTCGATAATTATCGGCCGGGAAATTTTGATAGTGGGTTTAATGGCCCGGTCAGCGCCAGCGAGGCGCTGACTCGTTCACTAAACTTGCCGGTAGTACAGCTTCTGGAAGCCTATGGCGCGAAACGGTTTACTGCCAATTTGCGTAATGCAGGCATGATGCTGCGTTTCCCTCTGGGAAGTGAGCCGAATCTGGCGCTGATTCTGGGAGGAACTTCGGTTCGTATGGATCAGCTGGTTTCTGTTTACAGTGCGTTTGCTCGTCAGGGGAAAGTCTCTCCGTTACGCTTTACTTCACAGCAGGAACTGCGGGACAGACAGCTTTTTACTCCGGGAGCCGCCTGGATTATCAGGCGGATTATGGCAGGGGAAAGCCGCCCGCTACCGGATAATGTCTTGCCCGCCGAAGTGCCGCTGGCATGGAAAACAGGCACGAGTTATGGCTATCGTGACGCATGGGCAATCGGTTTAAATGCCCGATATACCATTGGTGTCTGGGTCGGCAGGCCGGATGGAACACCGGTAGCAGGGCAGTCTGGTTATGCGACTGCAATTCCTATCATGAACCAGATTCATGGGTTATTGATGGCTGACTTGCGCTATGGTTCGCAACCTATTCCTGTTGATCCGCGACCGGAGAATGTCAGTCAGGCTGTTATTTGCTGGCCGGGTGGTACGGTATTTCGGTCGGAAGACAGCAACTGCCGTCAGCGCCGTTTGAGCTGGATTCTGGATAACACCATCCCGCCAACACTGCCATCTACGGGGCAGGAATCGATTTCGGGTATCCATGAACAGATATGGGTCGATAAAAACGGTTTGCGTGTTGCTGCCGATTGCCCTGATGCCCGACCTGAAACAATCTCTTTATGGCCGATTGCACTGGAAGCATGGCTACCAGAGAAAGAGCGCCGCGTGAATCGGCTACCTCCAATTAATCCTCAGTGCCCGCCAATGAAAACAGATGACGCACCGTTATTGATTACCGGTATCCGAGAAGGGGATGTTCTGACTCGCTTGCCCGGTCAACGGACGTTGGATCTGCGGGTAGCAACACAGGGCGGTCAGGGACAGCAATGGTGGTTTTTGAATGGTGAGCAGGTTACCGTGACTGAAAATAATCAGTCGTGGACGAAAACATTGTCACAGCCAGGAAAATATCAGCTTAGTGTTTTAGATCTGAGTGGGCAAATCAGCAAAATTAATTTTGTATTAAAATGATCCGGTTACGATTTGTGGTGTAGGTCAAAAATTTCGTCATAAACAAAAAATTAATTGTATTTTTTGTTTTAAAGTAAACTTATTGCTGTTCTGTTCGGAATATATTGATCTTTTAAGATGTTGAGTCAGTAAGTTGTAATTTATTTAATAGCTGTATGTTAATTCAACCAGTGAGGAAATAAAGATGAAAGTTGTTTCATATGCTTTGTTGCTGGGTTTATTTTATGTACCAGTTTCTTTAGCAGATACATCAGCAAAAGATATTGATAATAAAATAGTAATTAAAGAAGTGGTTAATCAGGGCGCATTGAAAAAATGCACCCATTTATTACCTGAAGGACATAAATATACTATTAGCATTATCGGTACTTCTGATAAGACAACAAAAGACAGTAATGAGCAGTTTACAGGGCAATTTGAAGTTTCTGATGAAACTAAAAAACCATTGGATGAGAAAAGACAAGAACAGGTTAAGCCTTTTATTCAGTGTGTGAAAGATACGGTTTTGTAACTGAAGTTGTTTAAATAATGATATAACGCGCGAAGTCAATGATCTTGGTCAGAATGCCTATGCGGGAAATTATCGCCTGCATAGGCATTATTTTATAAAATGAATCAATAAGACAGTGCATATCGATAGAAAAGTAAGATATCTGAAATAGGAGTTAGTGCTGAAAATGTGTTTAACTCGTATCGTCTTTAATTGGTTTGTACTGCAAAAATGTGATTTGTGCTAAAAAATTATCATTTTCGCTAAGAATGTTTTAATAAAATGTTGTGTTTTTTGTAGGCAAGCCGAAAGTCTCCTCCTATAATCAACGCCTATTTTTATTCCTGTCAGGAAAACAGGATAAATTCTGTCCTTCTGTGTTATCAGGGGGAACAAAAAATTAAAATGAATCATCGCTGAAAGTGCCAAAGGGGTTATCCAATGACGATTGAACGTACTTTTTCCATTATTAAACCTAATGCTGTGAAGAAAGATGTTATCGGTTCCATCTATGCTCGTTTTGAAAGTGCCGGTTTTAAAATCATCGCTGCTAAAATGCTGCATTTAACTCGTGAACAAGCTGAAGGTTTTTATGCCGAGCACAAAGGCCGCCCTTTCTTTGATGGTCTGGTAGAGTTCATGACATCCGGCCCAATCATGGTACAGGTTCTGGAAGGTGAAAATGCAGTTCAGCGTCACCGTGATCTGATGGGTGCAACTAACCCGGACAACGCGCTGGCTGGTACTCTGCGTGCTGATTATGCCGACAGTTTTACTGAAAATGCGGTACACGGCTCAGATTCCATTGAATCTGCAAACCGTGAAATTGCTTACTTCTTCAGTGATGATGAAGTTTTCTCTCGCAGCTAATATTCAATAAGTTTCGAGCTGCTTCAAAAAGACGACCTGAAAGATGGTCGGGATGTTTAGTTCTCGTAGCATCTGAACAGTAAAGTTTGTACAATGTCGCGCCCCGCTGATTTGACTTAGCGGGGCGTTTATTATTTCATTTCAATTAACGATTAACGCTGGATATGTTTTCGCAAAAGAGACCATGTATTGCGTTATATTTATTGAATATGAAGTCTGTTTACTGAATCAGTAGTCACCGCATGAAAACTTAGTGCTGAAATACAATCAGCACAGAGCCGAAAGTGTAACAACGAGGCGATGTAACAATATGTCCCAGACAATGTCCCAACCTAATACAGCCGAACAATGTTCAACTTCTGCCACTTCTTTCACACCTGATAAGACTTTTACGCGGGATAAGACAAGCGGCAAAATTAATCTGCTTGATCTCAACCGCAAACAAATGCGTCAGTTTTTCATTGAAATGGGGGAAAAACCTTTTCGTGCCGATCAGGTCATGAAATGGATGTACCACTATTGCTATGACGACTTTGAGCAAATGACTGACATCAATAAAGTGCTCAGGGCAAAACTACAACAGGTTGCTGAAATCAGAGCACCTGAAGTTGCAGAAGAACAGCGTTCTTCGGATGGTACTATCAAGTGGGCAATTACTGTTGGCGATCAACAGGTCGAAACAGTTTATATTCCGGAAGATGACCGGGCGACACTGTGTGTCTCATCTCAGGTAGGGTGCGCTTTAGAATGTAAGTTTTGCTCTACTGCTCAACAGGGTTTTAACCGCAACCTGCGTGTTTCTGAAATTATTGGTCAGGTCTGGCGCGCCGCTAAAATTATTGGCTCGCTGAAATCCAGTGGTCGCCGCCCAATCACCAATGTGGTGATGATGGGCATGGGAGAGCCGTTACTGAACCTGAACAATGTGGTACCGGCCATGGAAATCATGATGGATGATTTTGGATTTGGCCTGTCAAAACGTCGCGTAACCCTGTCAACATCCGGCGTAGTGCCTGCACTGGATAAACTGGGTGATATGATCGACGTCGCTCTGGCAATTTCTCTCCATGCACCCACTGACGATATCCGTGATGAAATTGTACCGATTAACCGTAAGTACAATATCGAAGAGTTTCTGGCTGGTGTCCGCCGCTATCTGACTAAGTCGAATGCTAATCAGGGACGGGTCACGGTAGAGTATGTGATGCTCGATCACGTTAATGACAGCGTGGAACAGGCTCACCAATTAGCAGAATGTCTGAAAGATACACCAAGTAAAATTAACCTGATCCCCTGGAACCCGTTCCCCGGAGCACCTTACGGGCGTAGCTCCAACAGCCGGATTGACCGTTTCTCCAAGGTACTGATGGGATATGGCTTTACTACCATCGTGCGTAAAACCAGAGGTGATGATATCGATGCTGCCTGTGGACAGCTGGCTGGCGAAGTTATCGACAGAACCAAGCGGACAATGAGAAAACGTCTGGCAGGTGAACCTATTCAGGTAAAAACAGTCTAATTTTTTGTTCAATTCTTGTAATTGGCTAAAAATCTGGCGAAGTTTGACATATCCTTATAAATGAAAATGATATGATACGGAAATCAATAATTTGGTCTATAGTTTGTTTGAGTCTGGTAGCAGGTTGTGCGGAACATCCTCAGAACCGGGCTCATCATGCTGTTGCAGTAGATACCCGATTACAGTTAGGGAAAGCATATCTGGCAGAACGTAATTTATCGGCTGCCAGATTTCATTTTCAGAAAGTTTTACTGGCTGAACCCCGTCATCCGCAAGCTCATTTGGGGATGGCGTTGCATGAACAATATGCGGGTCAGCCTGAATCCGCCGACCGTCACTACAGAATGGCAATGCAGTACGGAGCAGGAGATGATACTGTAATAGGTCATTATTACGTTTTTCTCTGTGAACAAAGACGGTATAAAGAAGCTAAAAATTTGGTCTCGGACAATTTGGTCACAGATAATTTGGTTATAAAGAGTAACACCGGCTTCTATGCCCATTGCGGTGAATAATTGCAATAAGTAGGAGTTGTGATAAATGATTGCCTACGTTTTATGCAGTATGAAATGATTTCGCTACACAAGTTAAATTGTGTCTGATAGTCAATTAACTTGTGTGAATATTTTAACCTGAACAGTACCAGTGTCCTTAGATAATGAAGACTGAAACTCATCCAGAAGAAGCTAATCTGACAGCGGGTCAGATCTTGCGTCAAGCTCGTGAAAAACATGAGCTTTCTCAGCAGACTGTGGCAGATCGCTTGTGTCTTAAAGTGTCCACTGTTCGTGATATTGAAGAAGATAATGTTCCTGACAATATCGTACCCACATTTTTTCGCGGTTATATCCGTGCTTATGCGAAACTTGTTCAGGTGCCTGAGTCTGAGATCTTAGCCAAGATCGATGTACAGATGCAGCATAAGGCAGTAAAAACATCTCAGATGCAGAGCTTTTCTGCCCAAAAAATACGTAAGAAACGTGATGGCTGGCTGATGAAATTCACATGGCTTGTCATTATTGTGTTATTGGGTATGACAGGTGTGTGGTGGTGGCAGAATTATAATATTCAGCAAAAAGACTTGGCTTCAATGACAGAACAGTCTGATATACAGGCACAAAAGTCTGCCAGTGAACTGAGTGATACTCAATCTGTGACAGCCAGTTCCAACCTAAATACGACAGAAGTGCAATCTGGTACAGCTCAGACAGAGAAGAATGTACAAGTACCATTAAATAGCACAACTACAGACAGTCAGGTGCCATTATCTTCCGGTGCTCCTTCATCAACTCAGACTAGCTCAGTGCCACAGTCGGGTAGTCAGCCGCTGACAGCTTCTGGTAATACTGCCTCCACTGGTGTTTCTCCTGTAAATCAGGGAGCAGAGAATTCAGTTACAACGAATATCACGCCAGACGCTGTGTCATCAACGAATCCTGTATCAACAACTCCCTTATCAACAACTGAAAATCAGTCCAGTATCGCGAACAGCAATGAACTGGTATTTAATTTCAAAGGCAGATGCTGGCTGGAAATTAAAGATGCCAACGGTAAGAAACTGTTTAGTGGTACCAAAAGTAAGGGCGATAGCCTGAAATTATCAGGTGCTTTACCTTATTCACTTAATATCGGGGCACCTGCTCAGGTCGAGGTAGAGTTTCAGGGAAAACGTGTGAATATGGATGCGTTTATTAAGAAAGGCACCAATGCCAGACTGACACTGCCATAAGCGGATTTATGGTTTTGACACGTTTACTGGGCACATACTTTGAGACGAATGTTGAGCTGGGGTTCAGGTTCGTCTATGTGTATTATTCACCACAGCATAGTTGTAATTTTTATAAATAAAATACAGGGATGTAGGGGAGTAATGTAAAAATGCATAATGAATCACCGATAACAAGACGTAAATCCACACGTATCTATGTCGGTAATGTACCTATTGGAGATAATGCACCTATTGCGGTGCAGTCAATGACGAACACACGGACAACAGATGTTGAAGCGACTGTTAATCAGATCAAATCGCTGGAGCGTGTAGGTGTTGATATTGTCCGTGTTTCGGTGCCAACCATGGATGCGGCGGAAGCTTTTAAACTCATCAAGCAGCAAGTCAATGTCCCGTTAGTTGCCGATATCCATTTTGATTATCGTATCGCATTAAAAGTTGCCGAATACGGTGTTGACTGTTTGCGTATTAATCCCGGAAATATTGGTAATGAAGAGCGGATCCGTCAGGTTGTAGATTGCGCTCGCCATCATAATATACCAATCCGTATTGGGGTTAATGGCGGCTCTTTGGAAAAAGATTTACAGGAAAAATACGGAGAGCCGACACCAGAAGCATTGGTGGAATCGGCTATGCGTCATGTAGATATTCTTGACCGCCTTAACTTTGATCAGTTCAAGGTCAGTGTTAAAGCATCTGACGTCTTCCTTGCTGTAGGTGCCTATCGTTTGCTGGCTCAGAAAATTGATCAGCCGCTGCATTTAGGCATTACTGAAGCCGGTGGTGCCCGTGCTGGTGCGGTGAAATCTTCAATCGGGTTAGGAATGCTGTTATCTGAAGGTATTGGAGACACTTTGCGTATCTCTCTGGCGGCAGATCCGGTAGAAGAGGTTAAAGTTGGCTTCGATATTCTGAAAGCACTGCGCATTCGTTCAAGAGGTATCAATTTCATTGCCTGCCCGACCTGCTCCCGTCAGGAATTTGACGTTATCGGTACAGTCAATGCGCTTGAACAACGCCTTGAAGATTTGATTACGCCGATGGATGTTTCCATCATCGGCTGCGTTGTCAATGGTCCCGGAGAAGCTGAAGTTTCTACATTGGGTGTGACAGGCGCAAAAACAAAAAGTGGTTTTTATGAAGATGGCGTTCGTCAGAAAGAACGTCTCAATAATAATGATTTGATTGACCAGCTTGAAGCGAAAATCCGGGCCAAGGCTGCGATCCTTGATGCCAGTAAACGAATCAGTATCAATCAGCTCGAAAAGTAAAATTCAATACCGGCTCATGTTATTTGAGTCGGTATTATTTTGTTTGCTGATTGAACCTTGAGAATATTCGCTTTTATAATCGACTCTATTGTAAAAATATTAATAAGAGATAAAACATGGCAAAAAACATTTCGGCTATTCGTGGCATGAACGACTGCCTTCCTGCTGAAACAGCGATTTGGCAACGTGTTGAGTCTACAATAAAACGTGTGCTGGCTGGTTATGGCTTCAGTGAAATCAGAACACCGGTTGTAGAGCAGACCCCGTTATTCAAGCGAGCTATCGGGGAAGTGACTGATGTGGTCGAAAAAGAAATGTATACATTTAATGACCGCAACGGAGAAAGCCTGACCCTGCGCCCGGAAAACACTGCTGGTTGTGTTCGTGCCGGTATCGAACATGGTCTGCTGTACAATCAGGAACAGCGTTTATGGTACATCGGCCAGATGTTCCGTTATGAGCGCCCGCAAAAAGGCCGTTATCGTCAGTTTCATCAATTGGGCGCTGAAGTGTTTGGTCTTCAGGGGCCGGATATTGATGCTGAAATGATCCTGATGACTGCGCGCTGGTGGCGGGAGTTGGGTATTGCTGAGCATGTGACACTAGAGTTGAATTCCATCGGTTCGCTGGAAGCGCGGGCAAACTATCGTGATGCTCTGGTTGCTTTCCTTGAGCAGCATAAAGATAAATTGGACGAAGATTGTCTGCGTCGCATGTATACTAACCCATTGCGCGTACTGGATTCTAAAAATCCGGAGGTTCAGGCACTTCTTAACGATGCCCCGGCTCTGTTTGATTATCTTGATGCAGAATCAAAAGAACACTTTGACGGCCTGTGCCGGAATCTGGATGCTGCTGGTATTCAATATCGTATTAACCAGCGTCTGGTGCGCGGTCTTGACTATTATAACCGCACAGTTTTTGAATGGGTCACTTCTGCTTTGGGTGCGCAGGGTACGGTCTGTGCCGGTGGGCGTTATGATGGTCTGGTTGAGCAACTGGGTGGGAAATCAACACCTGCGGTCGGCTTTGCCATGGGTATGGAACGCATGATCCTGTTGGTTCAGGAAGTGAACCCTGAATTTGTTGCCGATCTCACGGTTGCAGATGTTTACCTTTCTTCCTTCGGGGAAGGCAGTCAACAGGCAGCACTGATTCTGGCAGAGAAAATCCGTGATGAATTACCGGAATTACGCCTAATGACCAATCACGGTGGCGGTAACTTTAAGAAACAACTGGGGCGTGCAGGTAAGCACGGTGCCAAAATTGCCCTGCTTTTAGGGGAAGATGAAATTAGTACAGGTAATGTCACCGTGAAAGATTTACGAAATGGTGAGCAACAAACATTACCACAACAAACGATCGCAGCACGTTTGAGCGAACTGTTAGGCTAAGGAGAGACTCTGTGGAAGTCTATACCACTGAAACTGAACAAGTTGATGCAATAAAGCGTTTTTTCGTTAACAACGGTAAATATATTGCTGTTGGCTTAGTATTGGGGATTGGGGCAATTATTGGCTGGCGTTACTGGCAATCTCATCAAACAAATCAGTTACAAGATACTGCAACAGCATTTGAGCAAATGAACCAGTCATTAGCATCAGGTTCGAAAGAAGGTATCTCGGCCGCAGAGAAATTCGCTAACGAAACGAATAATATCTACGGTGTGATGGCAGATATGGAACTGGCAAAACATGTGGCTGATAAGAATGATCTGGCTCAGGCAGAAAAATATTTACTGACTGCTACAGGTAAAGCTAAAGATCAGGATATACAGGCTTTGTCAGATATTCGTCTGGCCCGCATTCAGTTAGCCGAAGATAAAACTGATGCGGCATTAAAAACGCTGGAGCAGGTAAAAAGCAAAGGATGGCAAATCATCACTGAGAATATCCGGGGTGATATTCTGGCGAAGAAAGGCGATATAGCAGGTGCGCGTGAAGCATACTCCAGAGGGTTGGAATCTCAGGGAGCTCAGGCTTTGAAAGAGAGAATGCAAGTTAAACTAGATAATTTATCCAATTAAGGGAGCCAACTCTAATGCAACTGCGTAAAACACTTCTGGTTGGGCTGGTTGCTTCTGTTCTGCTGGCGGGTTGCTCAAGTGAACAGGATACGGTCATAATGTCCCCGCTGCCAAAGGTTGAAAACCAATTCAATCCTCATGTGGTGTGGGATAAGTCGGTTGGAAGTGGAGTTGGTCATTACTACTCTCACTTATCACCTGCATGGCAAGGCTCTGCTGTTTATGTTGCTGATCGTAATGGTATTATCAAAGCATTTGATATAGATAGCGGCAAAGAGTTATGGTCTACCGACCTGTCGGAGAAAACAGGCTTTCTGTCGTCACGTTTGCCTGCGTTATTATCCGGTGGTTTGACGGTATCAGGTGATCGTCTGTATGTTGGCACAGAGAAAGCCAAAGTTATCGCATTAGATACTACAACCGGCAAAGTTGAGTGGGAAACGCAGGTTGCTGGTGAAGCGTTATCCCGTCCGGTGTTAAGTGATAACCTTATCCTGATTCATACCGGTAATGGGATGTTACAGGCATTGAATGCAAATGATGGCTCTATCGCCTGGTCCATCAATATGGATACGCCGCCATTGTCTGTCCGTGGTGAGTCAGCTCCCGCTGTGGCATATGGTGCTGCGATTGTCGGTGGTGATAATGGCCGTGTCAGTGCTGTTCTGCTTTCACAGGGGCAACTTATTTGGCAACAGCGTATCTCTCAGGTCACTGGTGCAACGGAAATTGATCGTCTGAATGATGTTGATATGACACCGGTCATTTCTGATAATGTCATTTATGCCATTGCCTATAATGGCAATCTGGTTGCAATGGATATGCGCTCTGGTCAGATAATCTGGAAACGTGATCTTGGTTCCGTCAATGATATGGTTGTGACTGACAACAATATTTTTGTTGTAGATCAGGATGATCGTATTTTATCCCTGCGTAAAAGTGATGGGGTAACCATTTGGTCCCAGAACGATTTGTTGCACCGTAATCTGACTGCCCCGGAAATGTATAACGGCTATCTGGTTGTGGGTGATGGAGAAGGTTATCTGCACTGGCTGAATATGGAAGATGGTCAGTTTATGGCTCAGCATAAGGTTGATAGCTCAGGCTTATTAAGCCGTCCGGTTATCGCCAGTGATAAACTGATGGTGCAGGCAAGGAATGGTAAAGTTTACCTGTATACACGCTGATATACAGTAAATATTTTAATGCATTTTATCCGAACACGGCTCCTGTAATGACAGGAGCCGTGTCGTCTTTTTAGTATCTTGCAGTTATGAGAAGAAGATTTTGTTGTGAACGAACTTCAAGCGCCTCTTTTTTTGCGGGATATCGATTTACATTTAGTCATGAGGCATCAAAAATGATACCTGTCGTTGCGCTGGTTGGGCGCCCCAATGTTGGAAAGTCTACTTTATTTAACCGCTTAACCCGTACCAGAGATGCATTGGTCGCGGATTTTCCCGGTTTAACCCGCGACCGTAAATATGGACGTGCGGAAGTTGAAGGGAAAGAATTTATTATCGTTGATACCGGTGGTATTGACGGAACAGAAGAGGGCGTAGAAACACATATGGCTACGCAATCTTTGATGGCAATCGAAGAAGCAGACATTGTCCTGTTTATGGTTGATGCCAGGTCCGGGCTGATGCCTGCGGATCACGCGATTGCAAAGCATTTGCGCAGCCGTGAAAAATCGACGTTTTTAGTCGCGAATAAGACTGACGGTATCGATATTGATACATCTGTTGCTGAATTTTATTCTCTGGGATTGGGGGATATACATTCTATCGCTGCTTCTCATGGACGTGGCGTAACACAATTGATTGAGCATGCACTGTTGCCTTTCTATGCAGATGAGGAAGGTGCAGAGGAAATTGAATTAACGGAAGAAGAAGCTAACGCTGCTTACTGGGCTGAGTTAGAACAGGCTGAACAAGACGCTGTCGAAGAAGCTGAGCAGGAAGATGATTTCGATCCGACAACACTGCCATTGAAGTTAGCAATCGTCGGGCGTCCAAATGTGGGTAAGTCCACACTGACTAACCGTATTTTGGGTGAAGAGCGTGTTGTTGTCTTCGATATGCCGGGTACAACTCGTGACAGCATTTATATTCCGATGGAGCGTGATGGTCGTGAATATGTGCTGATTGACACAGCGGGAGTTCGTAAGCGTGGCAAGGTGACAGAAACGGTAGAGAAATTCTCCGTTATCAAAACACTTCAGGCAATTGAAGATGCGAACGTCGTTATGCTGGTGGTTGATGCCCGTGAAGGTATTTCGGATCAGGATCTTTCCCTGTTGGGCTTTATTCTTAACAGCGGCCGCTCCTTAGTCATCGCGGTGAACAAATGGGATGGCATGACTCAGGAAGACCGTGATCATGTTAAGGATATGCTGGACTTACGTCTGGGGTTTGTTGATTTTGCCCGTGTCCACTTTATTTCTGCTTTGCATGGTAGCGGAGTAGGGAATCTGTTTGATTCTATTCTGGAAGCTTATGAAAGTGCGACCCGTCGTGTCAATACGTCCATGCTTACCCGTATTATGCGTATGGCTGAAGATGATCATCAGCCACCAATAATACGCGGGCGCAGGGTTAAAATGAAATATGCTCATGCCGGAGGATATAATCCGCCAATCGTTGTTATTCACGGTAATCAGGTAACAGGCTTGCCTGATTCGTATAAGCGCTACTTAATGAATTATTTCCGCCGCTCTTTAAAAGTGATGGGTACACCTATTCGTATTCAGTTTAAAGAAGGGGCTAACCCATATGCGGGTAAGAAAAACACATTAACGGCAACACAGTTACGTAAACGTAAACGTTTGATGGAACATTTGAAAAAGCGTTAATTAAGCAAAAAAATAAAGAGCTATTTATAGCTCTTTATTTTTGTTTAAGACGATTAACCATTATGATGAATAATTGAATTGATTATCTTCTGGGTTATACTTTTTAACATCGAATGATTAATTACTTTTTTCTTTATCAATTTTAGTTATATCTTTTTTTTGTAACGAAGAATTTTGGGCTGATTTTTTCATTAACTTATTAACATCATTTAATGTTTTTAGCACATATTCCTTATCTTTCTCATCGCAGTGCTTTGCAATATACTCCAGCAAATGGGGCGGGACTATACAGTGTTGATTTGTTGTATTGCACATAATATACCCAATTTGGTTAGTGTGTGAGCCTGGTATCTATATAATATCCCCCGTTTTTCAAGTACCTCTTGCTGGCTACACTCACGCACCCCAGTCACCGTTTTTATAAATATACGATGCGTTATGATCCCAGAGAGTAATGAGCGGCTTTTGTGTTCCATCGGGAACCAGCTTTTATCATTCCTTTGTTGCCGTGATGCATATTGAAACCCGTTGGGTATAACTTACCTTGCTAGTCTAAATATTAGTCAAAATAATTAAATCAGTCACTACTAAAAATGTAAATTTTTTTATTCATTTATTTTGTTAATTATATATGTAATAAGCAGATAAATTTTCAGAACCATAGCTGATTATATATTATTGGGAATTCATGCGGTTGAAGAATTTAATTAAGATAAAATTGATGTTATTAGAAAAAATAATCACCTGATAAAAAAGAATATAGAAATAAATATGACGATAACAACAGGGGTTTTCCTAACCCCTGTGCCAAAAATATTATTTTATCGTCAGCGCAGGACACCCACTTGATGCCATGCATCAGTGACAAGATTTGAAGCACTTTTACCAAAGAGCTTGCAGGCATTAATTACCGTTAATTTAGCAAAATCATCAAAATTTGCTTTGTTGGATAGGTTATTATCTGTCAAAGTGCTGTACCAGATTTTACCTGCTTGCTCCCATGAATACCCTCCTAAAGCTGTTGCTAACAGGTAGAATGCTCTATTTGGAATGCCTGAATATTTATGAACTCCGCCGTTGTCATTTGAAAAGGGAAGATCTTCATATTGATCCATATGACCTATTTGATCATCATCTGAATACGCAGCTCCCGGATCCTTGAACGAACGCAGTGCAAGATTGGGATCATTATTAGGATTCATTTTTGGCCCGAAGATCCCCTGACCAATCAGCCAGTCAGATTCGTCGGCTTTCTGATTATTCGAAAATTGTTTCACCATAATACCGAATACATCTGAAATAGACTCGTTGAGAGCACCTGCTTGATAGGCATAGTCCAGATTTGCTTCATATTGAGTGACACCGTGTGTCATTTCATGCGCTGTAACATCAATACAGGATGTGAAGCGATTAAGATACGACTTCATACCATCACCAAAAACCATCTGGTTGTCTGCCCAAAACGCATTTGCATAATTTTCAAGGTAATGTACTGTAGCGACTAACTTAAGTCCTTTATTATCAATTGAGTTACGGCCAAAAATTTCTTTATAGAATTGATAAGTTATACCAAGATGTTCATAGGCTTCATCAACACAAATATCCTTACTTTCAGAAGAGCCTTCAGTCCGTATTGTTTTTGTACCTGGATACTTATCTGTATTTTCGGCATCATATATTATTCTATCCAGATTCTCATCATCTCCTGGATTATATATCAGTGATGAACTTCCCATGCCAGCATAATAATTCATTAAATTATAAGTGTGATTTAAAGCTTTTAATATTGGAGCCTTATCATTTTCATCGCAATTTTTAATAATATATTCGAATAAATTTGGAGGAATAATGTTGTGTATCGTATTTTTGTACATAATGATACCCCGATTTATTTTTGGATGCTGTGTATTTTTTTTGGGATCCCAATTAAATTATTAGCCTAAGTCACAAGGTTTTCTACTAATTAGATGCTTTTTTATTATTTTGTTTTTATTAATCTATAAATATAGTAAAGAGCTTAAATAGGCTATATAATATTAACTATATGATTAATATTAAATTAATATAATATTGATGAATAATATTATATTAATATTTTCGTTGCTGTTTTTTTGGGCAAAAGTACACCAACTTCTTTCCAGCACTCTCTGGTAATGTGGGAGATATTCTTGCCAAATAATCTTTCTGCACTCTTAATAGTTAATGTAGCGAACTCATCAAAAGTGGCATACGAAGATAAACGATTATCTAACAAAGTTTCATACCAGATTTTTCCCGCTCTCTCCCATGAATAACCTCCCAGTGCAATTGCGAGTAAGTAAAATGCCTTGTTCGGGATCCCTGAATATATATGAACACCTCCATTATCCAGCGTAATTGGTAGCTCTTCATATTGATCCATATGAGCAACCTGCCTGTCGTTGGAAAACGCTGTACCCGGCCTTATAAATGAGCGTAAGGCAATATCAGGTTTATTCTCTGGGTTAAAACGAGGACCCAGAATTCCTTTTCCCAATAACCAGTCGGATTCATCCGCTCTTTGATTATTGGAATACTGTTTTACCATTATGCCAAATGCATCTGAAATAGACTCATTCAGAGCACCAGACTGGTAGGCATAATAGAGGTTAACTTCATTTTGAATAACTCCATGCGTTAGTTCGTGTGCTACCACATCAATAGCAGAGGTAAAGCGATTGAAGAACTGACCATCACCATCACCGAAAACCATTTGCTTCCTTGACCAAAAAGCATTTAAGTAATTTTTACCATAATGAACAGTGGCAACTAATTTCAGCCCTTGGTTATCAAGTGAATTGCGATCAAAAACCTTACTATAAAACTCATGAGTTTTTCCAAGGTACTCATAGGCTTCATTAATGGCAATATCGTCACTGTCAGGCATACCTTCACTTCGGATTAATTTCTTTCCGGGGAACTCTTCTTTCTGTTCCGCATCATAGATAGTTCTGTGTAGTTTTATTTTTTCAACATGTTTTATTTCATATTCCGGCTGTGGAATACCTTCAAATATCGTAATGTTCATTAAATTATAAACATGATCTAATGTTTTTAATACATATTGATTAGTACACTCGTCACAGTGATTGGATATTTGTTCTAAGACAAATGGAGGAATTAAACTGCATCTATTAATTGCTTGTCTATTCATAGTTATCCCCTGTTTTGTCAGTGCTATGTTTATTGTTTTGGGCGCCCATTTGCATACTATCGATAATTAAAGTGATAGTCATTAGGGTAAATATTGACTTTTTATAACAGAATATTGTTAATGGAATGCTATCAATAAATTTATTAATCTATTGATATAAAAGCAGGGTTGTAATATATACAATTAAACACAAGATGCGTAGCCAGCAAAGAGATAACTTGAAAGTCGATGTGTATATTAAATTTTAAATTTAGATTAGAGTAGTGATAAATAGCCCAATACATATTTATACTATTGGGCTACTCCAGGATTTATTTATACCCAGTCTTTTTTTATCAGAAATGATGTATAGAGCTCTTCTTCGGCAGAATTGGGCTCAGGGGAATAATTATACTCCCAGCGAACTAAAGGAGGCATGGACATCAGTATAGATTCTGTTCTCCCGCCACTTTGCAGGCCGAATAATGTTCCTCTATCCCAGACTAAATTAAATTCAACATAGCGACCACGGCGATATAATTGGAATTGCCTTTCCCGCTCTCCCCAGCCGATATCTTTTCTTCTTTCAACAATAGGTAGATAAGCCGAAAGGAAACCATTACCCACAGCTTGTGTGAAATTGAAGCAAGTATCAAAATCGGGACTATTTAAATCATCATAAAATAGCCCGCCAATACCACGAGGCTCATTACGATGCTTAATAAAGAAATAATCATCACACCATTTTTTATATGTGGGATAAATATCCTCACCAAATGGCTGGCATAACGTACTGGCAACGGTGTGCCAGTGAACGGCATCCTCTTTAAAGCCATAATAGGGAGTGAGATCAAACCCGCCACCAAACCACCAGATGGGGGACTCACCTTCTTTTTCGGCAACAAAAAAGCGAACATTGGCGTGACTGGTCGGAACATAAGGATTTTGGGGATGAATAACAAGGGAAACCCCCATTGCCTGATAGCTGCGACCCGCCAGTTCAGGGCGGTGAGCTGTTGCTGACGAAGGCAGGGAATCTCCGGTTACATGGGAAAAATTCACACCTGCCTGCTCAAAAACCTTACCTGATTTTAAGACACGGCTGCGTCCGCCACCGCCTTCCTCCCGTTGCCAGCACTCTTCGATGAAATGGGAATGATCATCCAGACGTTCAAGTTGTTTACAGATTTCATCCTGTAATGAGAGGAAAAAAGTCTTAACTTGAGATATATTAGCTATATTCATAATTAAAGTATAACCATTTGATATTATTTAAATAATTACAATTATTTAACGAGGTTGTTTTTGTTTGTTTATGCAATTGTTTATACATAGAACGCTGAACAAACTTATAAACAAGACATAAGATAAGAACAGTGTAAAAGAAAAGACAGGAAAGAATAAGAGTGAATTTGTGATCAATAAAACAAGGCCAGTATGCTAACCGTTCTGATCTTGCGAAGAAGTTACGGTTATTTTGCTGAAAGTTTTTAGAAGGGACAATTACGAATGTTACTGCTAGTGAGAAGATACCCCGTTACGGCTATCTTCCCGATGATTTTCAAGTGATGGGCTACTATTTTTATGATTTATCTCGAACCTTGCGTTCAATCAATTCACCATACGAATCAAAATAACGGCTAGGCCAGATTTCTGAGGGATGTATTTCAAGATAGTTAGCTATTATCCATTCGCCTTTCGGCCACGGTCGACTAAGAGTATTCGCTAGTGTTGATGAACTGAGGCCAGATTCACGAGAAACAGCCGCTAAGGTTGTACCACGTTTACGTAATGCGGCGATAATGTCGGCTTGATGCCAATCATTTTTAACATTATTCATTCCTGTTACCCCTTCCATTAATTGAGAAAATTGATGGTGGCGATTCAAGCAAGGTTCGCATTACCGGGCTAAGATTCCGGTGAGGCCGAAGCCTCCCCTGCCTGAATCACCATTGAAAGGGTGAACGAGGTCACTGGTAGAAACATCCTACCAGTGTTCTTAGCTCAGGGATGCGAAGCCCTGACCACTAGATTTTGCTAATGGCGGGGGGACTTTAACTGATTGGTTTATCTGGTTCAATAAGCGAATCAGTATAAGCGCTTAACTTTTGAGTTAGAGAGGCTTAAAGTGTTACTGTGATTTTGTACTTAAAGTAAACGAAAAATATCCATACTCTATTTGCTATGTACCAAAGCATATTAAAAATACAATGTATAATATGCTTGTCTATTAAATGTTAAGACTTTAATTTAATGGCATAAATGAAAATGTCTAATAATAATAGAGTTGTTATTTTTGAAAAATAAGCTACGAGTGTAATGTTAAGGATATTATTGTTGACCAAGTGAGATCTGGTTATGTCATCTCACTTGGCATTTACAGTAGGGATTTTAATTACATTAATTTATTGGGTTTATTTCTTTTAGATAATCAGGGGAATAACGTGATTCTATTTTTACGCTAATCTGAAATTCACCTGTATTATCACCAAAATAACCTTTGTAATCGTTAAATAAAAATACTAATTCTCCATCTATAGGAATTGTTTTGTGGAGTACTCCATTACCAATTTCATAGGTTTTTCCTCCAATTTTAGCAACTAAACTATATGAAAAATCACTAGGTTCATCTACGACACCTTGTGGTGCAGTATATGGATTTCCCGGTCCCCCATATTGTACCCAACCTTTAGCAATAATTGAAATAACATCTCCTACATTAAGATAAAGCCCAGTATGTCTACCTGTCTCAAGGTTAGCAGGAACACTTCCAGACCAGTCATACATAATATTACCTCCAAATTATATTTTGAATGTGTAAAAATTAAGATTGTGATTATTTAATGGCAGGCATTTTCACTCGAACAGAAACAAATCTGCCATCAGGGATATCAATTAAATCACCGTCAGAATAACCTTCTCGTACATTTCTGGCAAAAGTAGGTGCGTCTAAGTGTTCACGGTGGTAGATCATTAATTTGATGGAGCCATCAGGTAGAACTTCGTGATTGATCCAAATTAGTGGTAATTTGTTTTTAGATAGCGGTATTTCAATATCGTTATCTGTGTCACTTTGTATATCATCAGTACTAAAGCCTGAAACGCCTTTAATAAGGTAAATACCCTCTGAAATACGTTCCGCTGTGGCTCCTTTAGATTCGCCTTTGGTGATAAATGTTCCATCAGAGTTAATTTGAATTATAGAGGATATTTGCCTTAAATATCCTTTTTCATCTAATCTAACACTTCCTTCATCCAATATTTTTCTAAATGGAAGCCAGCAACCACGATCCCCATTTCTGACTCTATAGTATAAACCACCGTTTTTCTCATCATAATTTGACTGTAAAACAAAATCATAACCACCCAATGGTCCACATATTTTAATACCTGTACCATATACATTTATCCCATCAACTGCTCCATGATAATTAAAATATGTTGAATTTGTCGGAATATCTTTAAAGTCTCCGATATTAGAATTATTTGAACTTCCAACAATTAGATTGGCATTAGTTTGAATTGAACCGATATCATGTGCTGACGGCTTATTATTTGGGCTATAAGCATCCTTCGCTAATTTCACTGTTTCGGATAATCCTATGTTTTTAACAAACAACGTTTTATCAGGAATATCAGCCCCGTTCTGTTTCTTCTCCAAATAGAGATCAGAATTATTATTGAGAGCATTTTGGTTAGCTGTATTGGCTAAATCATATGCTTTTTTAACAGCTTTAGAGGTTGCAACGGTTATCTCACTGTCATTGTCTACTGCATTACTTAACGTAACAAATCCCGGTTCTGCTTGAGTTGCATAGGGATGATTACGGCTTGCAGCGTGTTCCGCAATGGCTTCTTTGATTGAATCTTTGACATATTCCGGTGTTGTAACAATCACAAGATTACTATCTTCTGAGACAGGTGCATCAGGCTTTTTATCTTGCATATTTATTCCCTCATTTAATCAACAATAACATTGCTAAATAACATGAAGGCGGTGAGATACTTCTCCGCCGGTGAACATCAATAAATTGGTTCATCAATATTGGAGAGTACAGATTGATTTCATTCAGTGGATGAATTGCATATTTTAATGGCAGGATGACATAAAATAACAGATGGTAAATTAATAAAATTTATCCGGTGACTGATAAATTTTAGTGAAATAAAGGTGAGGTATCTCACCTTCTGAGCATTTGATTTTATTAAACCCCATCAAAGATATCCAGTTTCTTCTGCTGTTCTTCACTCAAGTTAAACGCAAAGTCTTCATGTTCCACCTGCCATGTGCCAAAACTCATCAGGAACGCAATCGAAGGGTCTATCTTATT
>NZ_CAWNQF010000034.1:0-570 GCF_963876465.1 Xenorhabdus sp. KK7.4 | reverse complement strand
CTGGACTTGGCTTTGAAATTGGATCGGTAGCTAAGACCAATTGATCATAAGTACATCGTACTGAGACCAAAAGGTGATCAAGGGTTTTTACACAGTCTGGGCACTGAGCTAACTATCAGATTAAAGATGAAATAATACAATTATGGGTTGTATAAAAAGCAGACTTTGTTGGCACTGCCAACAAAGTCTAAAAAATCATCTTTTATTCAATATATTATAAATATTAATTAATGTTACTTCCGGCGTTTCTTAGCAAAATCATACGGAGTGATATGTTTTTCCCGGTTGGCATCCAGATAATCGGCCCACCATTGCACCATCAGTCTCCGTTCATCCAGATGCTTAGAGGTGTGAATATAGGCAGCTCTGACGTTTTTTCTTTCTACGTGGCTTAATTGGCGCTCGATCGCATCATCATTCCATAATCCTGATTCACCCATAGCCCCGCGCGCCATTGTTCTGAATCCATGACCGCAAACATCGGTTTTGGTATCGTAGCCCATGCCACGCAAGGCGTTATTAACCGTGCTTTCACTCATGACCTTTTGTGGATCGTGATCGTTAGGGAAC
>NZ_CAWNQF010000033.1:0-578 GCF_963876465.1 Xenorhabdus sp. KK7.4 | reverse complement strand
GTGAACTGCAACAGCATGTGGCGCAAATGCCCCTGCAAAATGCGGTACACGTTGCACAGACATTAGGCCAGCAAGTGATTTCTGCGGAGCTGATGAAGGAAGTTAACGGCAATATCTCTGCCAACCGCCGTCTTTCCGTGCCGGTGCAGGCCGCCCTGACGACCCCGCAACTGCCGGATCGCGTAATCGAGCCGCACCGGTTGCCTGACATTGACGTCAAACCCAAGCACCGTCTGTTTATTCGCGATTTAATCGCCGGGGGGACCACCACGTCGAACGCCATTTTCTGGGTGCAACAAACCGGCTTTACTAATAAAGCGGCGGCGGTCCCGGAAGGCACGGCAAAGCCTTACAGTGATATCACCTTCGCCACGCAAATTACCCCGGTGGCAACACTGGCGCACATGTTCAAGGCGTCCAAGCAGGTGCTGGACGATTTCGGTCAGTTAAAGTCGCTGATTGACAGTGAAATGCGCTATGGCCTGAAATTTGTGGAAGAGCAGCAGATCCTGTTCGGTGACGGGGCGAACGGCAATATCAAAGGCATTGTGCCGCAGGCCAGTCAGTACAAGGCGGAA
>NZ_CAWNQF010000032.1:0-615 GCF_963876465.1 Xenorhabdus sp. KK7.4 | reverse complement strand
GATATCCAGCGTGACAAAGTTATACAGTGGGGACAAAGCATAATATTCCACCAACGGTTGCAGACCGGAATACGTATTTTTGGGCAGAGGCAGCACCGGATTATCAAATACATTGTGCCAGCCATAAGGAAAACCGCGCAGTTTTCGCTGCTCTCCCTGCGTGTTCAGGCTGACCTCACAAATATGTTGACCCAGCCACAGACTGAGCTGGGCGGCCTTTTCGGTGTCCGTGCCGAGGAAAAAAGTTAATGCACCACTTTGCCAGACCGGAGATACCGTGCCGGTCTGGCACAGAGTCAGCATAATTTCACTGTGAGTACCGGTTTTTTTCACCGTGCGTTGTTGTACGACCAGAGGTTCAATATGCAGCGGACGGCGGGTTTTAAACGTCATTAACTGCCCGTTGTGGTGAGCCGAAACGGCGGTATTCACCGGAATATCTGTACAACCCTGATGTTCGCCATCAGTGGGATAAAACTGAAGTATCGTGGTGGGTGGGATGGGACATAACGCTAACGGCCAGATGCGCGACAAGATCCCGTGCGTGATTTCGGGAAGTTCGTCCTCCAGTTTAGCCCGTACACTGGCAATCAACAGGGCAAAGGCTTCAAAAAG
>NZ_CAWNQF010000031.1:0-634 GCF_963876465.1 Xenorhabdus sp. KK7.4 | reverse complement strand
CGCAAGGTGTTTTAACAAATCAAAAGGGGTTTTTATAGCTGCCTCATCGCTGAAAGCTCTACGGAACCCCCTGCCTAGCAGGGGGTTTTCTATATACAATAAAAAAATAAATTTCTTAATTTATTTTTATCTCTTTTGGAAATAGATGAAAAACTGTTTATTTTAGAAAATTGGAAAAATGAATAATTTTTCATAAAATCTCTAGATCTATTATTGGGATTTACTTCAACAATAGATGTAACACTATTTATAGTGAATAATAGATATAAGAAGACTTGTTCATCATATAAATTTACATTTCCAAATCTCTCAGATAAAATAGGTTTCCAGTTACACTCTTTATAGTAATGTGGATCTTCTGGAAATAAGTGATAGTTCCATTCTGGAAATACAATATCATCACTTTCAATAAAGAACAGTTCAGCCCCTCCACTTTCACATTTGTAATATTCAAATCTATCAAGTTTGCTAAATAGCTTTTCAAAATGGTAGGCGAATCAAAGAAACTCAGTCCTATTTTTGCGAACTTTTTAATCGCAAAACCAAAAAAACACAAAAAGGAAGGACTGAGTTATGGCCATCGTACCACCAATTCCGCGCAATGAGCGGCGTCAAATGAGAAAAATTGTCCAAA
>NZ_CAWNQF010000030.1:0-705 GCF_963876465.1 Xenorhabdus sp. KK7.4 | reverse complement strand
TTGTATATAGAAAACCCCCTGCTAGGCAGGGGGTTCCGTAGAGCTTTCAGCGATGAGGCAGCTATAAAAACCCCTTTTGATTTGTTAAAACACCTTGCGGTCTGGCAACTGCAAAAGTCAATCAAGAAATCGAAAGGGGGTCCCACCATGAGGGATGAGAAAAGCTTAGCGCATACCCGATGGAACTGTAAATATCACATTGTCTTTGCCCCAAAATACCGAAGGCAGGTGTTCTACGGAGAAAAACGTAGAGCGATAGGAAGTATATTAAGAAAACTCTGTGAATGGAAAAACGTGAACATACTGGAGGCAGAATGTTGTGCGGACCACATCCACATGCTTTTGGAAATTCCGCCCAAGATGAGCGTGTCGAGTTTTATGGGGTATCTGAAGGGTAAAAGTAGTCTGATGCTTTATGAACAATTTGGAGATCTAAAATTCAAATATCGGAATCGAGAGTTTTGGTGTAGAGGGTATTACGTTGATACAGTTGGGAAAAATACAGTTAGGATACAGGAATATATAAAGCACCAACTGGAAGTGGACAAATTGGGAGAGCAGTTATCGATTCCATACCCAGGTAGCCCGTTTACGGGCCGTAAGTAATCACTAGAATGCAAATGTCAGATTGCGATGCGCCTGTTAGGGCGCGGCAGGTAAGAGAGCCTTATAGGCGCATATGAAAAACCCCCGGCTATGCCGGGG
>NZ_CAWNQF010000029.1:0-712 GCF_963876465.1 Xenorhabdus sp. KK7.4 | reverse complement strand
CGGCAGCCTGTATCGAGAACCCCGTTCCGTCAGCTTCGCCAAAATGGATGAGCTGGAATTTCAGGCACTCTATCAATCCACCCTAAACGTACTGTGGAATTTCATCTTGTATCGCAACTTCCCGACCAGAGACGCTGCTGAAAATGCGGCGGCTCAGTTGTTTGATTTTGCGTAAAGGAGAGGCAAGACCAATGACCAACAGTGAAAAACAGTGGCTGTCAGATGTCGCCTCGCTCGGCTGTATTGCCTGCCGGAATCTGGGACTGGGTGCATCACCTGCGGAAATTCATCATGTACGAACCGGGCAGGGCACGGCACAACGCGCCGATCACTTCTCCGTTCTGCCGTTATGTCCTCGCCACCATCGAGCTGGTTATCCCACGGGTTTTCATGCCGCACCAAAGAGTTGGCAGGCGGCTCACGGGACAGAAATTGAATTATTAGCGCAGGTTAAAAGGGAAGTGAAAGAGGTACGGTTATGTCGGGTTTGAAATTTTCAACGGATGGGTTGGAATTAACGCTATCACAGGCGATCTGGCTACAGGAATGGTTAGCAAAATTTGGTGCGTGGGTTTATTCCGGCAGGCTGGATAAGCGTCAGAGCAGTGTGATTGCGGAATTTATGGCACGAGTAGAGCCTCGAGACTACCCAGAACGCCCGATGTGCAATGACGACGAAGGTATGCTAATCGCCAGAGTGGTTGATCATATC
>NZ_CAWNQF010000028.1:0-712 GCF_963876465.1 Xenorhabdus sp. KK7.4 | reverse complement strand
CCCGCACCTCCGATGTAAATTTCACCGGTGACACCCAGCGGGACCGGCTGCCCGGCCCGGTCAAGCAGATAGATTTGGGTATTGGCAATCGGGCGGCCGATATGGGGAACAAAGCCGCTGGCTCTGTCCATCCGTGCCCAGCTGGAATAAGTGGTCGTCTCTGAAGGGCCGTATAAATTACATACCGACCGGACATCTGTGTGGGCAAACAACTGCGCCACCAGAGAGGCTTTCAGGGCTTCTCCGGCGACATTCACCGTGTGCACGGACGGGGGGAAGGCACCCGCATTGATCAACGATGGGAGGGCAGAAGGGACGGTATTGATCAGGCTTATCGCCGTGTCTAACGGAGCATGAATCAGTGACAGAATATCCGGCACAAGATGCACCGTGCCCCCGGAAATCAGCGGGGCAAAGCATTCATACACCGCCAAATCAAAATTCAGCGAAGTGGCAAACAAAGTCTGGGCCAGTTCTTCGGCGCTGAACGTCTGTTTCGCCCAGCTCAGGAAGTTCACGGTATTGCGGTGGGTGACGGCGACCCCTTTGGGTTGGCCGGTGGAGCCGGAAGTGTAAATCACATAGGCCAGATGACGTGAAGTGAGCCCCTGCATGGCGGCCACCGGATTGGTGTCAGGCTGGTTCGCCAGCACGGGGGAGGGCAGATCATCCAGTCTGACCATCGGTAATGCAAACTCCCCAACGCTGTCGC
>NZ_CAWNQF010000027.1:0-712 GCF_963876465.1 Xenorhabdus sp. KK7.4 | reverse complement strand
CGGCAGCCTGTATCGAGAACCCCGTTCCGTCAGCTTCGCCAAAATGGATGAGCTGGAATTTCAGGCACTCTATCAATCCACCCTAAACGTACTGTGGAACTTCATCTTGTATCGCAACTTCCCGACCAGAGACGCTGCTGAAAATGCGGCGGCTCAGTTGTTTGATTTTGCGTAATGGAGAGGCAAGACCAATGACCAACAGTGAAAAACAGTGGCTGTCAGACGTAGCTTCGCTCGGCTGCATTGCTTGCCGGAATTTGGGACTGGGTTCCTCTCCGGCTGAAATTCACCATGTAAGAGCCGGGCAGGGCACGGCACAACGCGCCGATCACTTCTCCGTTCTGCCGCTCTGTCCTCGCCACCATCGAGCTGGTTATCCCACGGGTTTTCATGCCGCACCAAAGAGTTGGCAGGCGGCTCACGGGACAGAAATTGAATTATTAGCGCAAGTTAAAAGGGAAGTGAAAGAGGTACGGTTATGTCGGGTTTGAGATTTTCAACGGATGGGTTGGAATTAACACTATCACAGGCGATCTGGCTACAGGAATGGTTAGCAAAATTTGGTGCGTGGGTTTATTCCGGCAGGCTGGATAAGCGTCAGAGCAGTGTGATCGCGGAATTTATGGCACGAGTAGAGCCTCGAGACTACCCAGAACGCCCGATGTGCAATGACGACGAAGGTATGCTAATCGCCAGAGTGGTTGATCATATC
>NZ_CAWNQF010000026.1:0-792 GCF_963876465.1 Xenorhabdus sp. KK7.4 | reverse complement strand
GCCTTCCGTGGCTTCAAGTTCTTAATAACTACTTGCTTGTGATTGAAAACCTAGCCATCTTGGGATGATACCACTGTGAACCACGCTGTTCAGCCTCTGCCATCATTTGGCATAAAGCTTTTTCGAATGACTCTTCATGCACAACTGACATCTGGATGACCTGTCCGCCCGGTGCAACATGAGGTACTTTCTTGTGAGGAACAGACCAAGCCATGACTAACTGTTTGCTTTTGGCATCACTCAGTCCGTAAGTGGCTTTCAGGTAACTGTAACCCTGATAACCAACAGGAATAGTTCCTCTCTCTATGTGCTCCATTTTTTGCTCAACAACAATCAGGCGTTTCTCTTGTTGAACATTGTTGTTTGCAATAGCAGCAATCAGTTCTGCTGCTGAAAGTTGAGGTGGGCTACTAAGGGTTTTCAGCTTTGCGAGAACGATACGGCGAACAGCTTTTGACTCTCGCATGCCAACTAACATCATCTGATCCATATTGAGAATGGTGTAGTAGGTTTTATGGCCTGTTTTTCCAACTACGAAATTTTCGTAGTTTATATTTTCGCCAATCTCATCATTCACCCGAACGTGAAAATCAGAGGGTCGCACTGGTTTTTCTCCCGCCTCTACACGAGCTGGATTGATAATGTCATTTAAGAAGTCAATGCTTGACATAGTGACAACGGCTGACTGGTTTGCTAAATTCATATTCAACATATTTGTTTTCTCCTTTTAATAGGACGCCAAAAGCCAGTAGTGGAATACTGGCTTTTTTATTTGGTTTAATTGTGAAAAAA
>NZ_CAWNQF010000025.1:0-848 GCF_963876465.1 Xenorhabdus sp. KK7.4 | reverse complement strand
CAGAGATAGGCCACCAGACGGGTATCCCCTTCAGCGTCTTCACGGGCTATCACGACAGCCTCCTGTACACCCGGGCACTGCATCAGGCCTGCTTCAATTTCCCCTAATTCAATGCGGAAACCACGCAGTTTCACCTGAAAATCATTACGTCCGAGGTATTCGAGACTGCCATCCGGCAACCAGCGCCCCAAGTCGCCGGTTTTGTACATACGCATCCCGGATTTATCGGAGAACTCATCAGGCAGAAAACGCTCTGAGGTTAGTTCTGGTCGGTTCAGATAACCACGTGCCACGCCTGCACCAGCAACATAGAGTTCGCCAGCCACGCCCAGAGGGGCAGGCTGACCATAGGCATCAAGGACATAGATGCGTAAATCGTCAAGGGGCTGACCAATCAAACTGCCTTTCCCTGAATAAACATCCGGTTCGGTCAGTTCCCGATAGGTGGCATGCACGGTGATCTCAGTAATGCCATACATATTCACCAGACGCGTCTGCTCTGTCGGATTGCGGTCAACCCACGGCGCGAGGGTATGCAGCTCTAACGCTTCACCGCCAAAGATAATGCAACGCAGGGTGTGTTGCGCGTGCGGCATCGCATTCTGCGCTGTAATCAGCTGACGGAAGGCGCTGGGTGTCTGGTTCAGAACCGTCACTTTTTCACGGCACAGCAGCGCATAGAACTGGTGTGGTGAGCGGGCACACTCAGCCGGAATAACGACCAACCGCCCCCCGTAAGCCAGCGCGCCCCATAATTCCCATACGGAGAAATCGAAGGCAAAAGAGTGGAACAGCGTCCAGATATCGTTGTTATCAAACCGGAACCTCGCCTGTGTCGCTGCCAGCAG
>NZ_CAWNQF010000024.1:0-144837 GCF_963876465.1 Xenorhabdus sp. KK7.4 | reverse complement strand
TTCAGTTACGCGAATCCGGCCGACCCCTGCCAGCTGACGAAAATCACCCATAACCACCCGGCCTATCCGGCCACGATTGTACTCACTTACGATAAAGCCGGGCGGCTGATTGAGGATGAGTCGCATCGAATGCTGGCCTATGACGGGCTGGGCCGGCTGGCCTCCGTCACGCAGGCGGGGAGCACACAGACTTACGGTTATGATGCCAGCGGGCGGCTGGCGTTGCAGCGGCGGGACAAGGCGGACACCCGGGAGCTGTATTATCAGGGGGCGAGCCGGGTGGCGGAGATTCAGCGGGAAAGTGGCGCGGTTACGCGGCTGGTGCAAGCGGGCAGTACGCCTGCGGCGAGTGTCACGGCTGACGGCGTGCATTTACTGGGCACCGACGGGCCGGGCAGTGTGCTGTTAAGCCGTCACAATGACCGGACCTCGCGTTTTCGCTATACCCCGTACGGGCAGCAGGCGGTGGCGGACAGTGACCCGGCTTTACCGGGCTATAACGGGGAGCGGCAGGACCCGGCCGGAGGCGGGTATCATCTGGGCAACGGCTACCGGACGTATAACCCGGTCCTGATGCGGTTTACGGCGCCGGACAGCCTCAGCCCGTTCGGGGCCGGGGGACTGAACCCGTATGCGTACTGTCTGGGTGATCCGATCAACCGGACCGATCCGAGTGGGCACATCAGTGTGGGCAGTATTCTGGGAATAGCGTTAGGTCTGTTTGGAATGGCCGCGGAGTTGGCCGCGGCCATTCCAACGGGAGGGGCTTCCCTGACGCTGAGTGGGGCGATTTTGGCCGGGGTTGGTTTTTTAGGGGCGGCGACCGGGCTTGCCAGTGCTGTGACAGAGGACAGTAATCCGCAGGCGTCTGCTGTTTTGGGCTGGATTTCAATGGGATGCGGGGCGGCCAGTCTGGGTAGTTTGGCACTTGGTAAAATGGTTCGGGGCATGCGGCAAGCTAGCTTGAGTCATATGCTGACGGAAGAGACTGCAGAGATAGCAGAAAGGCCAGAGAGGATTGCTGTAAGCGGACCCCCTTCTCCGAGAATAGAACACGTTCAATTACTAGGACGTGTGGCTCAAGAAGATTTGAGTGAAGAAAGACAAAGTGCTGTTTACGTATCTACGAGCGCTTATTTTGCTCTGGCAGTACGAATGGGAGATGTTCAGGAAATCATAAGTCCTGTAGGTAGTAATTTTCATACATTGCAACTTACTCTTCCTGCGGCTGACGCTGGCTTTTTTTCTGCTTTAGACGGGCTGGGTTTTGATACAACTCAAGAAGTAAGTAGAATAAATAATCTGGTAGATGTGGGTGGGAGTATTGGAGCGGTAGATATTGGAATTGATACAATATACCATTTGTATACACCTATCATAAATGTAAATAGTCGTAATGGTACTGAATTTATTAATGCGTTTCGGTATGACTTACAAGCCCGTAGTCAGATATATAGTGCTAGAGATATCCAAGAGATACAGCGTGCGTGGGCAGCAAACGGATTTTCTTATACTTTTGACAATCTTTTATGGCGAAATCTTCGATATAATTATCCTAATATATTTTATGGGGAACTACAGATAGCAAAAATACAGGGCATAGACCATAGAATTCTAGATATACATCAAATTTATCAGAGGTATTTTTTTAGCTGAAAACACTGATAAATGATTATAGATGATTATCTTAATACTACTGCCAAGTGTTTTTTGTATTAGTCGTTGTTATCGGTTTATTAAAAATTTTCATGTTCTGAAAGATCCATAGAACTAAAATCAATATTCAAGGGATTTTAATGATTTAATTGGAGGTTTTATATGATTGATTTTAAAGATGACGATAAATATTCATCTTGGAATGGGATTTCTGATTTAAAAATTGGTTTTCGTCAACTAAGTAATAGTGAAAATATATTTTCCAATGGAAGGCATAGGGTATTGATTGATGTTCATATAACACCAAAGGATAAAAATGATATGAATATATCAATACCAAATAAGATACTATCTAAAAACACTTGGCTCATTGACTATAATACAGGTGAAAAATTGTCCTTTGACGTTTCTGAGAATGATGATTTTACATGGGGATATACAGATGAGCCTAATGAATTTACTGCTATTATTATTCCCAGTAGTGTTTCTTTAATGAATTCAAGGGAGCAGGCTTCAAATTCAATAAAGAAATCAAATTTTATAAATACATTAACTTATTATGTATACTGCGCACCAACAGAGAGTAATCACATTAAACAAATAGGCGTGTTGGTACAGGCTCCAGACGGTGAGCATTCTATCTCATATGGCGGAGATTTTGATGGTGTATCTGCATTTTTACAATTAACTGCGATTAGTGAAATATTTTATGATATGTCCCATATAAAAATGGATAGTAAAATCATTATTACCCACTATGGTGAGCCTGGTTGGATACAAGAGAACACATATGTGTCTATCAGTCCAAATGATCAGTATGGAAAACGTCATATTATGAAATTAGAATATGATGGTGGAAAGATTGATTCTATTCACCAACTTTATTCTGAAGATGAATATCATACAGTTTATTATGCCCATTTCCTTTGGTCATTGGGAAAAGAAAAGACTGTTTCCATAGGGAATGCTATATGGTTTAATCTACCAGTTAATTTTCCTATAGATATAACAGTTCGGCAGAAGGTTGGCTTCCTTTGCTTTTGTTATATTGGTAGATGATTCAACTTTTCCTGAGGTAAAGGATTATTGGTATCCTGAGTTCTATATTACTATTTATGATCAGTACGGGAATAAAGGTCGTTTTTTAATCGCGCCAAATAATAAGAATGATGAAGAAAAAGAAAAAATCCATCTTGTTGATAGTTAAATAATTTGGTCATAAAGAACATGGTTTTGGAAATGTATATTAACTAAAATGGCAATCGGGTATTCTAGGGGGCTACAGTTATATGGCTCCTAGATGAAATGTGGTGAAATCTAAATTATATATTTTTTATAATAGTAACATATCTTCTCAAGTAGAGAAATATCTTTTATTTTAAATAATAAAAAATAACTTGAGATAAGATGGTTATAAATTATTTATGATTTTGATAAATCGATTCTTTACATTATTTATTTAAAAATCATTGATGAAAAAGATCAGTTGTATATGAATGTTATTCATTGAGATGCGAGTAAAAATACCGTAGAGTCATGCTAATTTTATGAAGGCCTGTTGTTAATAACTTCTTCCTATATAAAGACTACTCTGTTATTACCTCATCAGGAGATAAATCATGGCTGCTACACACAATGGTATTCACTACTATAATGTATCAACCCGTTATTCTCGTATTTCAGTATCAGATTCTGGCGGTAACGGGTTACCTGTTTTGTTTATACATGGCAATTCAAGTAGTAAAGAAATATTTTGCCATCAAGTAGAGTACTTTAAAAAGAATTATCGGGTTTTGGCTCTTGATTTACCGGGGCACGGGGCATCTTCCAATGCCAGTGAGCCCCGTAAGGCATATTCAATGCCTGCCTATGCCCATACTGTTATTGAAGTACTGGAAAAGATCGGCATAAACAGAGTTGTTGTTTTTGGCTGGTCATTAGGTGGGCATATAGGGCTGGAAATGTTGGCTCTGTTTCCCAAAATGATTGGGTTGATGATTTGTGGTACACCACCTGTAGCCGCCGGTAAAGATAATGTCGCACTTGGTTTTCGTCAGAGCGAACATATGGGGCTTGCCGGTAAGGCTGATTTTACTGAAGAGGATGTGAAAAATTATGCCTATGAGACAGTAGGTATTAATGCGCCTCATGATCAGTTTATTCTTGATGCGGTGGCGAGAACGGATGGTTTATCACGCCAGTATATGTTTGAAGCCTTTACTTCTCCACAGGCAACAGATCAACGATTATTGGCTGAAACGAGCAAAATACCTTTGGCTATCGTCAATGGGAGCGGAGATCCGTTCATCAATGCGCAGTATATCGAAGGCCTGAATTACCAAAATCTTTGGCAGGAGCAGGTTATTAGTTTGGCAGGTGTGGATCATGCTCCGTTTTGGGAAGCTCCGACCCGATTTAATCCTATATTGGCTGATTTTCTTTGTGATTTTTAATCTATTCGTTTAATTAGCGGCTGGGAATTACCTGCATTATTTATCTGGATATATCCATGTAAGCGCCCAGCCTAAAATTAGTCAGACATATGAGACTTTTTATTGTTTTGTGATTTCCATCACTTGGACAATTCTGTAATTTTTCTTATTAATTTTCGACAAAATATATCGTTTAATATTGTCATAAATTTTCTAGCTTATTGAATATCCCAATTATAAATCTTTGGTTAAAATTTATTAAAAGAAATTATGTTTTGTTTTTATGTGAAAAATAAGTATTTTTTCCACACCTTTCCGAAAAAATAAACTTTTAATCAGGATCACAGTTTCGGTTGTTTTCCTTTGCTGTAATGTTTCCGTGTTATTAATACCAATGCTTAATCATTTTCTCCCGTCATTTTTGCTTATCACTTTTTGCCCAACATACTGATTACTCAAGCCCATAAGCGCCGTGTAGTGCAGTAGCAGAGATTAAGAATGACACTAAAAATTAGTCTATTTAAGGTATTGGAGACATGAAACATTATGCAATCGCTATTACAGCTTATCCATCGACATAAATCGGGTGAATCAGTCGGCATTTACTCTATTTGTTCCGCTCATCCCTGGGTACTGGAAAGTGCACTCCGGTTCGCTAAAGAACGGGGAACTTACGTATTGATTGAAGCCACATCCAATCAGGTTAACCAGTTTGGTGGCTATACCGGAATGAAGCCCGCTGATTTTCGTAATAGAGTCTGGGAGATCGCAGATTCAGTCGGTTTTCCGAGAGAAAAAATATGGCTGGGAGGAGACCATCTGGGGCCTAACGCCTGGCAGGATCAACCAGCTGAAGAAGCGATGACATTTGCAGAAACCCTTATTTATGATTATGTCGCTGCTGGCTTTCGTAAAATTCATCTCGATTGCTCCATGTCCTGCGCCGATGACCCTGTTCCATTGACTGACGACATTGTGGCTAAACGGGCAGCCCGTCTTTGTCTGGCTGCCGAACAAAGCTGGCAGAACAATGGTGGTGAAAAACCGGTTTATGTTATTGGCACAGAAGTTCCTGTCCCGGGGGGAACGACGGAAGATGTTGTGGATGAAATGCAAGTGACCACCTCTGTTTCTGCGGCATCTACACTGAAAATTCATCGGGCAGAATGGGTGAAAGCACATCTGGCACATGTTTGGCCGCGAGTCATTGCATTGGTTGTGCAGCCGGGTGTTGAGTTCGGTAATCACCAAATTGAACATTATCAACCGGAAAAAGCGTATTCGCTCAGTCAGTATATCGCGACACAGCCGAATATTGTTTATGAAGCCCATTCAACGGATTACCAGACACCACAAACTTATCGCAATCTGGTTCGTGATCATTTTGCCATTTTAAAAGTAGGTCCGGCACTGACCTTTGCCCTGCGGGAAGGGCTGTTTGCCCTTGATAAGCTGGATCGCGAATGGAATGGAGAATCAGAGGCTGTTCACTTAAGTGAAACACTGGAGCAGGTTATGTGCAGTCAGCCGGAATATTGGCGTTCGTACTATAAAGGCAATGCTCATGAACAGCATCTTGATCGCCAATATAGTTTTAGTGATCGCATCCGCTACTACTGGGCCAATTCTGAAGTTGAATCTGCTGTTGAAAAGTTGATCTCTAACCTGCGGCGCAGACCGCTTCCTCTTTCCATGATAAGCCAGTATCTGCCTGAACAGGCCAAAGCCATTAATGCAGGTAGTCTTGCTTATGATGACCCCAAATTATGGGTTATGGACAAAATCCGACAGATACTGAGGGATTACGCAGAGGCTTGTGAAGCAGGAGGGATTGCATTATGACGGCTTTTTTCCCTTATTCAACTCAGTGGTTGACTGAACATCAGGCACATCATACAGCGGAAGAGATCCAGCATCAGCCCAGATTGTGGCGTACTCTGTATCATGAACTGCAACACAACCAGCCATACTGGCAACCTTTTCTCCAGCAGTTGCTCATAAAACCGGGTTTACAGATCATTTTGTGTGGAGCAGGGTCTTCGGCCTTTGTGGGGAGGGCGATTGCTCCCTATCTGCGTAAAATCTGGTGGTCTGAGGCAAAATTGGGTGGCGGAAATAAATGCGGGCCTGATATTCAGGCCATTGCCTCCACTGATATTGTCCCTGCTCCCCTGCAATATCTGGATACGGCTAAACCCACTTTACTGGTTTCTTATGCCCGTTCAGGTAACAGCCCTGAAAGTATTGCTGTCATTCAACTGGCTGATTCTCTCCTGGCTGATTGCCATCATCTGATCCTGACTTGTAATCCGGAAGGGGAACTGGCTCGTTATGCTGAGAACAGAAAACATGTTTGTTCGTTAATTATGCCGGAAGGGGCCAACGATCGTAGCTTTGCCATGACTTCCAGTTTCAGCTGTATGGCGATGGCAACGCTGTTACTTTTAGGTGAGCGGACTTTTGATATGACAAAGCAAAAAGATGCTCTGGAAAGAGTAGCTGCGCTGTGTGAAATACAGGCGCCTGGCTGGCAACCGCTTATCCAGCGAATTATCGGGCTGGGATTCAAGCGAATGATTGCGCTGGGTACCGCCGGTTTTGCGGGTATTGCTGAAGAAGGTGCGCTCAAAATGCTGGAATTAACCGCAGGCCGGATAGCAACGCGTTATGACTCTTGCATGGGAGTACGGCACGGGCCGAAGTTTATGATTGACCATGATACGCTAATGGTTGTGATGCTCTCCGCTGATCCCCATTGCCGCCATTATGATATCGATTTGCTCAATGAACTCAGACGCGATGGTCTGGCAAAACAAATCATCGTCCTAACTAGTCAGCCTCACCCTGAATCTCTGGAAATTCCTACAGATTTACCGGATAGCTGGCTTATTTTTCCGTATTTACTTTTTTTTCAGCTACTGGGTTTTGAAACCTCACTGGCGCTTGGCCTTTCCCCCGATAACCCATGCCCGACAGGTGAAGTTAACCGGGTAGTAAAAGGCGTTCAGATTTATCCCTATACCCGATCAGAATAGTAAAAGGAGTTCTCATGTCTACCCCAAATATCCTATTAACCCGTATCGATAATCGCTTGATACACGGGCAGGTTGGCGTTACCTGGGCAAATTCTCTGGGTGCCAATCTGGTTGTGGTGGCGAATGACGAAGCAGCAAATGATCTTGTTCAGCAGTCTCTTATGGACATGGTGATGTCTGATGGTGTCCAGACCCGCTATTTTACTCTGCAAAAAACGATTGATGTTATTCATAAGGCTGCTGAACGGCAGAAAATTTTCATCGTTTGTAAAACACCGCAGGATGTGCTGACGCTCGTAAAAGGTAATGTTCCAATCCATTTTGTAAATATCGGAAATATGCATTTTTCAGAAGGAAAAACGCAGATCCATAAAACAGTTGCTGTTGATAAAGGGGATATTGAGACTTTTATCGAATTACAAAAAAGGGGTATTCCCTGTGAAATCCGTCGTGTACCGGATGAATCGGGTGAAGATATCGCTAATCTTCTGAACTGAGGGGTGTGAATATGTTTGTTGACGCACTTTTGATCTCAATACTGGCAGGGATTGCAGGGATTGATTTATTCAACGGATTGACACATATCCACCGCCCGGTTGTTATCGGGCCGTTGGTCGGACTGATTTTAGGGGATATCCAGACTGGGTTATTAGTTGGTGGCGCGTTAGAACTTGTCTGGATGGGAATGGTGCCGCTGGCTGGAGCCCAACCCCCCAATGTTGTGATTGGCGGGATAATCGGGACGACTTTTGCCATTCTCACACAGGCAGACCCTAAAGTCGCGGTGGGTATTGCAGTGCCTTTTGCTATCGCTGTGCAGGGCTGTATCACACTACTGTTTACCATTTATTCACCGATGATGCACAAATGCGATCAGATGGCAAAAAAACGTAACTGGCGCGGGATAGAATGGGTTAACTATTTTGGTCTCATTATCCTGTTCTGCTTCTATTTTATTGTTGCCTTCCTGCCTATCTACTTTGGTGCAGATACTGCCAGAGCCGTTGTACAACAAGCACCAAAATGGCTGCTTGATGGTCTTTCTGTTGCGGGTGGCATGATGCCGGCTATTGGTTTTGCTCTGTTAATGAAAGTCATGATGAAAAAAACCTATGTGGCTTATTTCATTCTGGGTTTTATTTCGGTCACTTTCCTTAAATTGCCGATCATTGCTATCGCGCTGGGTGCACTCGCAATTGCTTTGATCGATTTTTTCAATCGTACTCGTGACGATAATGGGAACCCGCAAGGTACATCATCACAGTCAAATTCCGCAGAGGAGATGCAAGATGGCATTTAATAAACTGGATAAGGCAGTGTCTGAAAAAAGTCGCAAGCATGGAAAGGATATCGCTCAGGATGGTAACTCAGCCGATCGTGATGACTATATCGATATGACACCGGCAGAAGATTTAACTAAACGTGAAATCAACGTCATGGCTTTGCGTTCTTTGTTGTTACAGGCTTCTTTCAATTATGAACGTATGCAGGCCGGAGGCTGGCTCTACACGCTCATCCCGTCGTTGCGTAAGATCCACAAAAACCCCGACGATTTGACTAGTTCGATGAAAATGCACATGGAGTTTCTCAATGTCCATCCGTTTGACGTGACTTTCCTGTCTGGTCTGGTGTTGGCGATGGAGCGCAGTAAAGAGAAAATTTCCACTATTCGCGCGGTAAAAGTTGCCCTGATGGGACCATTAGGCGGAATAGGTGACGCGCTGTTTTGGTTAACATTATTGCCAATCTGTGCGGGTATCGGAGCGTCATTAGCGTTACAGGGCAGTATTCTGGGTCCTATTCTGTTCCTTCTGATGTTCAATGTTGTGCACTTTGCACTGCGTTTTGGTCTGGCACATTATGGTTATCACACCGGCACCAAAGCGATAACCATGCTGAAAGTTCATACAAAAAACATTTCTCATGCTGCTTCGATTGTCGGTATGACGGTTATTGGCGCGCTTGTTGCTTCTTATGTCCATCTTTCGACACCTTTTGTTATGAAGGCTGGTGAGGCAAAAATCGCATTGCAGACCGACGTCCTCGATAAACTGATGCCAAATTTGTTGCCTCTCACCTTTACTTTGCTGGTTTATTGGCTGATGAAACGCGGTTTCTCGCCAGTAAAACTTATCGGTATCACAGCCGTATTTGGGGTTGTTGGTAAATTGGTGGGATTTTTATAAGGAAAAAACATGCTGGGTATTGTAATCACAGGACACGGGATGTTTGCCAGTGGTCTGCTACAGGCGGTGGTGCAGATTATTGGTAAACAGTCGTCATGCATTGCCATTGATTTTCCCGATGGTATGACCACAGAGCAACTGTCTCAGGAATTATATACCGCCAGAGAGGCGTGTGATTCGGGGAAAGGGGGGATTTTTCTGACAGATTTGTTGGGGGGTTCTCCTTTTCGTCAGGCGGCTCAGCTGGCTTTAATTCACCCTCAGTGGCAGGTTATTACGGGTACGAATATGCAACTCGCTGTTGAAATGATGATGGTACGTGATGAGATGAATGCGGTTGAGTTTCGTGATATGGCACTGAAATGTGGGCATCGCGGGCTGACCAGTCTGTGGCACCAGCAGCAACAGCAACAGCAGCAACAACAGCAACAGCAAGTAAAACAACAGGTATTACCTGATGACATAGATGGTATCTGAGGAGTCCGTATGTTTTTAATCTCTAACAGTAAAATGTTGAAAAAAGCCCAACGGGAAGGTTATGCCGTTCCGGCATTCAACGTCCATAATCTGGAAACGGTGCAGGTTGTGGTTGAAACAGCGGCAAAAATGGAGTCTCCGGTCATTCTGGCCGGAACTCCGGGTACCTTCACTTATGCAGGTCTTGAATACATGGTTTCTATCTGTAAAGAAGCCGCGAAAATCAATAAACTCCCGCTGGCACTACATCTTGATCATCATGAAGATATCAATGATATCCGTCACAAAGTAGAAACAGGGATCCGTTCAGTTATGATAGATGGCTCTCATTTCCCTTTCGAAAAAAATATATCTACGGTGGCTGAAGTTGTACGTTTATGTCAGCGTTTTGATGCCAGTGTAGAAGCCGAGCTGGGAAGGCTGGGAGGGCAGGAAGATGATTTGACAGTTGACAGTAAAGACAGTTTTTATACCGATCCATTAGCCGCGAAAGAATTTGTTGAACGAACCGGAATAGATTCATTGGCAGTGGCCATTGGCTCTGCTCACGGGCTTTATCACGGAGAACCTCATCTGGATTTCTCACGTCTGGAAGAAATTCATCGTCACGTAGAGGTTCCATTGGTTTTACATGGGGCATCCGGCATACCGGAGGAGATGATCCATAAATCAATTGCACTGGGCATTTGTAAAGTCAATGTCGCAACAGATTTAAAGATTGCTTTTGCTGATGCGGTAAAAGCCTATTTCGCTCAGTATCCTGATGCTAATGATCCAAGAAAATATATCACACCAGGTAAAATCGCGATGCAGAAAGTAGTAGAGAAGAAAATTACTATCTGTGGTAGTGCTGGGAGGGTATAGGTTTCATATACCTTCCATCTTTCTTTTAAATTTCCTCTTGTTGTTAGCTAAGTTAGCTCACCCCAGCCACATAATCATTTATGCTCTTGGAGGTTCTTTCTCTTGTTACTGAGACGAAACTCAAGATTTATTGAGTATATGTTAAGGTCTTGATCGATGTCACAAAAATAGTGAAAACCATAAGCTAGTTACTACTGGATATGATAACTATATGAAAGTACTTTGGTTATCTAAAGGTATTCAAAATGAACAAATGGTTAGCGATTGCAAGCTCAGTGCTTATCCTTTCTGGTTGTAAGGTCGATGTTGAAACGAAAGTGAATACGGATGATCTTACCTCGGTTGAACATAAACTGGTTAAGGGCAACATCGATATTGAAGTGTCATCCTGTAATGACTATGAAGATTCACGTAAAGAATCAAAGAATATCATTGAGTTAAAAAAGAAAATTCCTACTATTTTTAAAAATGCCGAGTATGTAGAGTGTTATCGTAAGAAATTTGATTCCTATGCACATTTCACTATTCCTGTTGCTGTGGGGGTATTACCGGAAAACGGTCTAAGTAATGATGCAGATGTCTTTATTCTTTCTAATGAAAAGACCTATGCGGGTGCGCTGATCCCAAAAGATGTGCTTGAGAAAATCAAAAAGGCACAAAAAGACATGATGGGAAAACTTGATATCAGAATGACTATTATTCTGGAAAGAGGAGCCAAACCCGTACCAACACTGGTTAGTTTTGGCACTTATGTGACAAGCGCGAAAAATAAAGATTATCCGGCTGTAGCACATGGAGTCAACCTAGCGAAGGAAATGAAATTCAGATTATCCGATGTTTCCAACTCAGCTTTATCTACGGGTGAACTTGTTCCTTTTCTTGTCACGCCTGACTATTTTGATTTCTTACAGGCAGCTAAAAAATAGTTGTTTATGCCCTGAACTAAAATAATTATTTCCAATAATGAGGCCGCAGGAATGCGGCTTTAGTCTATTAATGTTTTGATGATTTATGACTTCTGCTAAATATAGTATAAATAAAAGAGAGTGATTGTTTCTTTATTCACTAAATGCCATGAATTATAGTTTTATTATTTTATGATAAAAAATATTATATTGTTTGTGAGTTAATTTAATTAAGTTGTTATTTTTTTGGTTATGTACTACTCAGGTTGCTTAATCTATATTAATGCCGTAAGAGAATAGTTTATGTGATGTATTTTTAAAGTTCGGTTCGGTAATAATTATCGAGTATTATTACTTTCCTTTCTTATCATGACCACTATTCTGAGTGAAAATAATTTCATATTATAGTCAAACGTTATGATTTTTATATGAAAATCATGATGGATTTTTAATTTATATCATGTGATTTATTGTTATTTTTATAATTAGAGATATTAAAATGAAGCGCATTCCTGAGCCTTTTCGTATTAAAATGGTAGAAAATATCCGCATGACAACACGTGCAGAACGTGAAATTGCACTGGAAGCGGCAGGGTATAATCCGTTTATGCTGCCTTCTGATATGGTGTATATCGATCTATTGACTGACTCTGGCACTGGCTCCATGAGTAATCAGCAATGGGCTGGGATGATGATGGGCGATGAGGCTTATGCCGGATCTCGCAATTATTATCATCTGGTGGATAAAGTTAAAGAATTAATTGGATATGCGCATACGGTTCCGACCCATCAGGGCCGTGGTGCTGAGCAGATTTTATTTCCTGCTCTGATCGAAAGGAAAAAATTAAAAGGCGGAGCGCAAAACCCAGTATTTATTTCTAACTTTCATTTTGATACTACGATGGCGCATGTGGAATTAAATCATGCGAAGGCTATCAATGTTGTTACAGATAAGGCTTTTGATACCGGCAGTTATTATGACTGGAAGGGTGATTTTGATATTGATTTACTTCAACACACAATCAAAGAACAGGGTGAAAATAATGTAGTCGCCATCATAGTCACAATAACTTGTAATAGTACAGGTGGTCAGCCGGTTTCTCTTGCTAATATGAAAGCTGTGTATGAAATCGCAAAACAGTATGATATTCCGGTGGTCATTGATTCAGCCCGTTTTTGTGAAAATGCCTGGTTTATTAAGCAGCGGGAACAAGGTTACGCAGATAAGTCAATTAAAGAAATCGTCAGGGAAATGTATCAATATGGCGATATGTTGACTATGTCGGCAAAAAAAGATCCCATGGTGAATATCGGTGGCCTTTGCTCTGTTCGTGATAATGAAGATCTATTTAATGAGGTAAAAATCCGCTGTATTCCAAATGAGGGGTTTGTGACTTATGGTGGGCTTACCGGGCGTGATATGGAAGCACTGGCGATTGGGCTTGAAGAAGGTATGGATGAGAATTTTTTGTCTTATCGCATTCATCAGGTGACTTATTTAGGTGAACAGCTAAAAAAGGCGGGTATTCCTATTCAATATCCGGTTGGTGGGCATGCTGTCTTTGTGGATGCAAAACTATTTTTACCGCATATTCCAAGCGATCAATTTCCGGCTCAGGCATTGAATAACGCGCTATATCTGGAAGCGGGTATCAGAAGTGTAGAAATTGGTTCTTTACTGCTTGGGCGCGACCCAGATACCGGTAAACAAAAAGAATCACCGATGGAACTGATGAGACTGGCTATTCCTCGCCGCGTCTATACCAATGATCATATGGATTATGTCGTTGAAGCCTTTATTGAATTAAAACAGCATGCTGCTGATATTCGCGGGTTAATATTTACTTATGAGCCGCCAGTGTTGCGCCACTTTATGGCTAAATTAAAGCCGGTTTCTGATAATTAAGTCATATACTGGGCTTCAATACACTCTCAAGTTGCTTATGCTGCAACTTGAGAAGGACTTTAGTAATTACACGACGTTACTGATATATTTTCTGAAAAATCAATAATATTAAAACCAGAACTTTTTGTTGTTTTAACGGTATTTGTACCTGATAACCACTGGAATGAAACTGCGGGTGCAACACTGATTGTTATATCATTCTGATGCCAGATACGCGAAGTATGAGCATGACCACAGCCGATAAATTTCACCTTATGTTTTTTACATAATGTTAATAAATCCGCGGCATTTTCCAGCATACAACTGTCTACAATGGGTGTACCAACCGGAATAGTGTGGTGATGCATAAATACCGCAGTATTAAATTTCTTGTTTAAAATAATTCTTTTTTCTAATTCAGCAAGGTTATTTTGTGTAATAAAGCCATAATCCTCACCTTTAACGACAGTATCAACATAAGTAATGAACCAATTTTTATCATTATACTCACCGGAAGTGATGTTATATTTTGGTTTTATCTCTGTAATGACGGTATCAATATTATTTTTTAAGTCATGATTTCCGGCTATTGTCATATAGGGAGTCTGACATGAATCCATTCTTTTGAAGAAATATCGGTAAGCATCGATATCACCATCATTTGTTATATCGCCGGAAACAATGATTAAATCTATTTCAGTAACTTCCTTTATGCGGCATATTTCCTCACAGATAGTATCAAAATTGTCATACAGGTTTACATTAAATAATTGATGTTCTCTGCTCTGTGTCAGGTGGATATCGGTTATCTGAATGGCTTTCATTTTTTATTACCTCCCAAAAATAGACGGATTATATGATATTTTTTAATCGTCTACATCAGCAGATTCTGATTTGTTATTCTTATAGCGACCTCATAATTTACAATTGGTAATTTAACTCGTGTTATATTAAATATCCCGATGGTTAATTAGGCTATATTAATGGCTGGATTTAAAAGTCACGATAAAAATATTGGAGATGAAAATTTAATTAACCTGAAATGGATGAATTGATATTTTTTTATTAAAGCTTAAATTTTTTTTGAAATGTGTGAAGGAGAAATATCGATTTTAGTCGATTTTTTTATTGTTCGTCTCTTGCATTATGTTGTCTCGTTGATATCATCTTATAAGATTTAGTGTGTTATGAATTTACCTTATAATTGTATATATTATAATGCAGGAGGTAAAAATAAGAAACAGGGTAGGCTTTCAGTTACATACCAGAAATGTATCATGTGAATAAATTATGTTTTCTATTTTATTAGCGTGTAATTATATAGAATCTAATATTCGGGCTGTAATTATTATTATTTGTTTTGCCCACCAGGGAACTAATGTAAAAATAATTATTTTAAATAATAAATTCTGAAGTTGTTGTTATGAAATTTGATTTTGTATTTATTATTTTTGCTCATGATTTTAAAGGTTGTGTCTCCGCGGTAAGGGCGTTCATCCTCAGGAGCATAGATGACTATGTGAATGGGATGTGGGGTGACCAAGTGTAACCAACAAAGTATCAATCTGAAAGATGACGTATATATCAATAATTGAAACTTAAAAAATAACGCCCAATTTCATGGGCGTTATTTATATGAGTGTTCCGGAACCACCTCTATAAAAGGTGGTTCATTCTTTTTGCTGCTTTATTGATTATTCATTACCGCTTTAACTAATGCTTTGCCCGTATCCTGGATATTGGGCTGCAGCATCATAGAGTCATGATCTCCTTTAATCGGGATAATAGTCAGTTGCTCACTGGGTAGAATTTGATCCCATTTTAGCGTCATTGTTTCTCCTTCGGCGACTTCATCCATTGCTCTGAACAGAGTGACGTTCGTGTTTATCGCCTGTGGTATGTAACAGTTAGCTGCCACAGAGATGTTATAGCGCATTTGCACAAGATCACTGACATTTTCCCGTGTGACCTTCGGTGGTAATAAATTGAGCTTCTCAGCTAATATTAACATCGCGTCGTAATCACGTTCATTAGCTAGCTTATTGAATTCATCGTTAATGTCTTCTGGGATATCGTACGGGAGTAGTTCGAGCAGTGTGGCACTTTTCTCAAACATCATTCCGGACTGTTTCTCTTCAGCTGAATAGAAATCCAGATAATTAGAAGCGCTGTCCAGTAACCCGATAAAGTTTACTGTTTCACCATCGGCAATTAATTGGCGTGACATTTCATAAGCAATCGTTCCGCCTGATGACCATCCAGCCAGATGGTAAGGGCCATGTGCTTGTATCTGGCGAATGCATTTAACATATTCCTGAGCCATGTTGTTGATGGTGGGCTGTATGCCTTCTTCTGCAAGGGTATCGCTGGCAATGACACCATAAATTGATAATTCGTCATTATCCATATATGGCTCAAGATCGTAGGCATAGTGAACATCGCCATTGACTGCGTGAATGAGGAACAGTGAAGTGTTACCATTCCCCTGACGGACAGTCACTATATTCTGCTGTTGCGGCAGTGGCGCGTCTGACTGAATATATGTTGCCAGTTCACTGATTGTCGAGTAAACCAGCAGATCGCGGATACTGATATCTTTAGCTAAAGCCTGATTAAGACGGGTAGCAACCTGTAGGGTTAATAGGGAATGACCACCAAGCTCAAGGAAGTGATCATGGCGTCCTATTTGTTCCAGCCGGAGTACGTCCTGCCATATCGCTGCAATGAGCTCTTCTGTTTCACCGATAGGGGCTTCATAGTTGCGGCTGATAACGGAAGATTTATCCGGTGCCGGTAATGCCCGACGATCCAGTTTGCCATTAGGTGTCAGCGGGAATGTATCCAGAATCACAAAAGCACTGGGGATCATATAGCTGGCTAAGTTTACGTGCAAAGAGTGACGCAGGTCTTCCAGATCGAGAGTTGTACCCGGCTGTGGCACCAGATAGGCCACCAGACGTTTATCACCCGGAGTATCTTCCCGCACGATAACAATCGCGTCTTTAATTCCGGGATAAGCAAAGAGTCTGGCTTCAATTTCTCCCAGTTCAATGCGGAACCCGCGGATCTTAACCTGAAAATCATTGCGTCCGAGGTACTCAATCGTACCGTCCGGCAACCAGCATCCCAAATCACCTGTTTTATACATACGTGCATCAGTTTGATGGCTGAATGGATCAGGAATAAAGCGTTCTGCTGTCAGCTCAGGTTGGTTGAGATAACCCCGAGCAACGCTTGCACCGCCGATATGAATTTCCCCGGAAACACCGAGAGGAGCAGGTTGTCCCTGTCCATCCAAAATATATAGGCGGGTATTGGTTAATGGATAACCAATAGGCAGTGTTGGTTCGGTATACAGGGAATGACCATCCACTTTTAATACGGTTGCAATGACGGTGGTTTCAGTTGGGCCATAGGAGTTAATCCAGCGGCAATGTTGCGTTTCAGCCAGTGATTTCCAGAGAGTCAGATGGTGAAGCTCCGCTTTTTCGCCCCCAACGATAACCAGACGCAGAGAAGGACTGAAATCACATCGTCCTGCGACCAGCTCCTGTACCCACTGATGCCAGAAAGCGGTGGGGAGATCGGTGACGGTAATTTTCTGCTCCCGCAGGAAACGACCGAAGTTACTGTCCGGTACACGGAGATCGGCAGGTCGCAGGATCAGGGTTGCGCCGGTTGCCAGTGTTGCAAAAATATCCGACACGGTGGTGTCGAAAGCAACAGAAGTAAATTGCAGCACACGGTCAGAAGGGGTTAGTTCGTTAGTCTGACGCTGGACGTGAACGAAGTTAACCACATTACGATGCTCTATCATCACGCCTTTGGGCTGTCCGGTGGAGCCGGAAGTATAGATGATATAGGCCAGATGATGTGGTGCCAGCCCCGATTGTAGATGTTCAGGATTGTGGGTCGGTTGCTGTGCTACATTGCTCCGATGCGCTTCACTATCCATTAACCAGACAGGAACTTCTGTTGCCAGCCGGTTCTGTAAATGTTTTTGAGTCAGTAGTAGCTTCGGTTTACAGTCGGACAGAATGTAAGCCAGTCTTTCCGTCGGATAATCAGTATCCAGCGGAACATAGCCTGCACCGGCTTTCAGGATCCCGAACAGGCCGATAATCATATCCGGGCTGCGTTCAACGCAAATTGCTACCCGATCATCCGGTTGTACACCCGCGGCAATCAGAGCATGTGCCAGTTGGTTGGCCTGCTGGTTCAGTTCAGCGTAGCTGAGTTGCTCATCACCACTCACCAGCGCAATGGAATCTGGTGTGAAAGAAACCTGCTGTTCGAAGAGCTGGTGGAGCAGAATATTCTGCGGATAAGCGATTTCAGCACCGTTAAAATCTACCAGTAACTGTGTCTTTTCCGCTGGTGGCAGAACGGAGATTGCCTGAATATTTTGTGCAGGCGCGTTTTGTAATAATGAAGTAACCAGACCTTTTAGTGCGGTTGCCACATAGGCATTAATGCGACTCGGGTCAATCTGTTGGCTGCATTGGATAGTGAGTTCAAATTGGTCATCATAGGCATCAACATCCAGAGATAAAGGATAATTGCTGCGTGAATCTTTAGTGTTAAACGTTTCAATGCCTTCCCAGATTGATGCGAGTTCCTGCTCATCTTCCTCTGTTTCATCTGAACCATGACGGAAATTAAGCAGGCTGTTAAACAGGGGCAGAGAAGCGGGAATACCGCTGCAACGCTGAGCAATAACCAGAGGTGTCTGTTCATGTACCAGTAATGTGCTGAGTTGCCGGTAAGTTTCCTGAACTGTTTGCTGAACATTGCGCCCTTGCAGAATAACCCGAATGGGTAATGTATTGATAAACATCCCCATTATTTTTTCTGTTTCTTTACCGCCTTGTAACCGACCCATTAAAACAGTACCGAAGACGACATCGTCACGGCCACTACACTGAGCCAGTACCTGTGCCCAGGCAACATGAAACAGAACTGCGATACTGACACCCTGTTGACGGGCGCATTGCTGAACCATCCGGGAAAGATCACTATCCAGTGTCAGAACATTTTCCACAACTTTATCGCCACTGTCCTTAGCATCAAGCAGACCGAATGGCAGGGTCGGCTCTTCTACGTCTCCCAGCAGCTGACGGAAATAGGCCTGGTGTTGTTCAAGGGGAATATTTTTAGTCTGGGCAATGAAATTACGATAAGGCAACGCTGTTGGCAGTTGTTCATGCTGGCCCTGTAACATGGCATTAACTTCATCAAATACCAGTTTCAGCGATAAATTATCGCAAACCAGATGGTGGTGAAGTAAGGATAAGTACCATTTATCACTATTTGGTTCTCTGGCAATGCTGGCAGATAATAACGGTGCTTTGTTGATATTCATCCGGACAATATCAGGGTCGGTATAGCTCTGAATTTGTTGTTCCGCATTGATTTCAGGCGACAGTTCCAGCTCTGTGACAGGCATGGGGGCATGGCGATGAACGACCTGCACCGGCTCTGGCAGATTCTCCCAATGGACGGCAGTGCGCAGAATATCGTGGCGCTCAATGACCTGTTGTACTGTTTGCAGGAATGTATCCAGACGTGAACGACTGTCGAAAGTCATCAGCAGGTTGTCCAGATACGTATCACCGGTTGTTTCCAGCAAATGGTGGAACAGAATACCTTGCTGTAATGGCCCGAGTGGATAGATGTCCTGAATGTTACTGACACCGCCTGTCACTTGTGAGGCTATCTGGTCGATATTCGCCTGAGACAGTGTTACCAGTGGCAGCATATCCGGTGTAATTGCCTGACAGTTATCCGGGATCAGGTTTGGTGGCACAGGCGTGTTGTTTGTATCAGATTCGGTTTGCTGAGTTAAATTGGTTGCCATAGCTGCCAGTGTCGGGGATGCGAATACCGCACTGACATCAATGGCAAGGCCGTGTTGACGGAGTTTCTCAATCAGGCTGACGACCAGTAGTGAATGTCCGCCCAGCTCGAAGAAATTGTCATGGCGTCCGACTTGTTCCAGCCCCAACAGCTCCTGCCAGATACTTGCCAGTTGTTGTTCTGCTTCTCCTTCCGGTGCCTGATATTCCCGGCTGATGATGGCGGTATGGTCAGGAGCCGGCAATGCTTTGCGATCGACTTTCCCGTTGGGTGTTAGTGGGAAAGCATCCAGAATGACGTAAGCACCGGGCAGCATATACTCCATCAATTGCGCGCTTAGTTGTTCACGTAACTGGAGGATATCCAGTATTGTCTCCGGCTGCGGTATCAGGTAAGCGACCAGACGTTTATTGCCGCTTTCATCTTCATGGGCAGTCACTACAACATCTTTGACTCCATCACACTGGGCCAGTTGTGCTTCAATTTCTCCCAGTTCAATACGGAATCCACGTAACTTAACCTGAAAATCGTTGCGTTCCAGATATTCAATCGTGCCGTCTGGTAGCCAGCGGCCGAGATCACCGGTTTTATACATGCGGGAATTGGCTTGTTGGCTGAACGGATCGGCAATAAATCGTTCATCAGTGAGGTCAGGACGATTCAGATACCCTCTGGCGACACCTGCACCACCGATATGAATTTCCCCCGCAACACCGATAGGAACCGGCTTCCCCTGCGTATCAAGGATATAAATTTGAGTATTGGTGAGTGGGCTACCGATAGGAACGGTATTGGTGAGGCCAGACTCTTGGTTGTCTGGTTTCCATACCGTGGCGATAACGGTGGTTTCCGTCGGGCCATAGGAGTTTATCCAGCGACAGGACTGAGTTTCAGGTAAAGTCTGCCATGTATTGAAATGACGCAGTTCAGCTTTTTCCCCGCCGACGATCACCAGCCGTAAAGAAGGACTGAAACCACAGCGCCCGGCGGCCATTTCCTGAACCCATAAGTGCCAGAAAGCGGTGGGCAGATCGGAAACGGTAATTGCCTGTTCCTGTAAGAACTGGCTGAAGTTTTTATCGGGTATGCGCAGCGAGGCCGATCTCAGTACTAATGTTGCTCCGGCGGCCAGTGTGGCAAAAATATCGGACACGGTGGTATCAAAGGCAACAGAGGTAAATTGCAGCACCCGATCAGAAGGTGTCAGTTCATTCGTTTCACGCTGGACATAAACAAAATTCATAACCTGACGGTGCTCAATCATCACCCCCTTCGGTTGACCTGTTGAGCCGGAAGTATAGATGATATAAGCCAGATGATGCGGTTTCAGCCCCAATTGATGAGGTTCAGGGTTGTCGGTAGGTTGTTGTGCCACATTATCCAGATAGTGATCGTTATCCATTATCCAGACGGGAACTTCAGTATTCAGGCGGTTCTGTAAGTGCTCCTGAGTCAGTAATAGCTTCGGCTTACAGTCTGACAGAATATAGGCCAGCCGTTCAGTCGGGTATTCCGGGTCTAACGGTACATAACCGGCTCCGGCTTTCAGAATACCAAACAGCCCGATGATCATATCTGCGCCCCGTTCGACACAAATTGCTACCCGATCATCCGGTTGTACTCCGGCAGCAATCAGGGCATGGGCAAGCTGGTTCGCCTGCTGGTTCAGTTCATGATAGGTGAGTTGCTGTTCTCCGCTGATCAAGGCCGGGCTGGTGGGGGAATGGGCGACCTGTTGCTCGAACAGTTGCTGGAGTAACATTTCCTGCGGATAAGAGGCTGTTCTGGCATTAAAGCCGGTCAATAACTGATTACGTTCATTCGGTGTCAGTAAAGGTAAATCAGCCACACGCTGAGTATCATCAGCCACCATAACCGTTAACAGTGTTTGCAGATAGCCCGCCATCCGGTCCATCGTCGCCTGATCAAACAAATCGCTGGCATATTCCAGTTCACCGATTAAGCCTTCATCCGTGTCATGCAGTGACAGGGAGAGATCAAAGTGGGAGCTGTTTTCGGATAAATCCAGTTCGCTGATCGTTAATCCCGGTAATTCGAACTGCTGTTGTCCGGGAGTATTATCCAGAGACATCATAACCTGAAAAACCGGGCTATAACTCAGGCTGCGCGGTGGTTTTAACGCTTCAACTAATTGTTCAAACGGGAGATCCTGATTTTCAAAAGCCGTGACAGTATGAGCTTTCACATGTGCCAGCAATTCGCTGACGGTCGGATTATCCTGTAACTGAACCCGCAGTGCTAATGTATTGACAAAAAAGCCGATTAACGGCTCCAGATCGCGATATTTACGGTTAGCGACTGGCGTACCGATAACTAAATCATGTTGCCCGCTGAGACGGGAAAGCAGTATTGACCATCCGGTCAGCAGCGTCATAAATAACGTAATGCCGTGACGTTGCGCAAAGGCTTTTAATTTTCCGGTTAAATCCGGTGACAGGGTAACCAGTGCTTCTCCACCGGCATAAGTTTGCCGCGCCGGACGCGGGCGGTCAGTGGGGAGTGTCAGAAGCGTCGGCGCATCCTGTAGCGTATTACGCCAATAATCCAGCTGCTTTTCCAGTGCTTTACCCTGTAATTCCTTCCGTTGCCAGAGAGTATAATCTGCGTACTGAATTTTTAATGGCGGTAATGGGTCAGGCTGTTCGTGGCAGAAGCTCAGGTACAGAGTAGAAAACTCCTGCATCATGACGTTAACTGACCAGCCATCAGAAATAATATGGTGCTGGGTGAGTAACAGAATATTTTCATCTTCTGCCAGTCTGAATAACTGGCCCCGAATTAAGGGACCGTTTTCAAAATCGAAAGGATGGCTGGCTTCAGATTTGATGGCGTTCTGGATAGCATTTTGTCGATCATCATCGGCTAATAGACGCAAATCCTGCATACTTAAAGAGAAACCGAAATCTTTCCCATGAACAATTTGCCGCGCCGTTCCTTCTCCTCCGTCTTCTGCCAGCCCAATAGTGGTGCGCAGAATTTCATGGCGGGCGACGATTCTGTCCAGCGCGGCCTGTAAGGCCGCGATGTTCAGTTGGCCCTTCAGATGAAGGGCGGCAGGAATGTGGTATGCCGTCAGGGCAGCCGGATCTAACTGAGCGAGGAACCACAGGCGCTGTTGCGCCCAGGATAGCGGGATTTCCTGCTGCGGATCACGGGCAGATATCGGTGCTTTTTCGGTTGTCAGGCTATTTTGCATACGCTCTTTCAGTTTCTTCTGGAGTACAGCCTGCCTTAATTGATTCAGTGTCTGTTCATTTTTGCTCATAGTTTATTTCCCTCTAGTTGTTCTCCATTTAACATGGCAAGCAACTCATCTTCAGATAGGTTCTCCAGCTCTTTTTGCATATCTTCAATATCCTGATCGAAAAAGGTTTCCACTTGTTTTGATAAGATAAGCTCAGCAAGTTTGGCTAATGCCGAATGACGGAAAATATCCGTAATTGAAATTTCCAGATGGAACTCTTCTTGCAGTCTTGCCGATAATTGCATGATTGATAATGAGTTTCCTCCCAGCTCAAAGAAATCATCATGACGACCGACTTGCTCCAGCCCCAGTAAGGTTTGCCAGATAGCCGCCAGTTGCTGTTCTGTTTCTCCCTCTGGTGCTTCATACGCCCGCGTAGCGGTTGCAGAGCGGTCAGGAACCGGCAGTGATTTTCGATCCAGCTTGCCGTTCGGATTCAGCGGGAAGGCTTCCATTACGACAAAGGCGCTGGGGATCATATAATCCAGTAGATGAGTGCTGAGCTGTTCACGTAAATCAGCGATATCCAGCTGAGCATCAAGTTGTGGAACTAAATAAGCCACCAGTCGCTTATCACCTGTTTCGTCTTCACGTACCATGGCAATAGCATCTTTAACCCCTTCACAGGCTGCCAGCTGAGTTTCTATTTCTCCCAGCTCAATGCGGAATCCGCGGATTTTGACCTGAAAATCATTCCGTCCGAGGTATTCAATCGTTCCATCCGGTAACCAGCGACCTAAATCCCCGGTTTTGTACATTCTGGCATTCGGTTGTTCACTGAACGTATCCGGAATAAAACGCTCATCAGTCAGCTCAGGCTGGTTCAGATAACCCCGCGCCACGCCGGCACCTGCAATGTGAATTTCACCGGAAACACCGATAGGAACAGGTTTTCCGCGCGTATCAAGTATATAGATACGGCTGTTGGCAAGCGGATAACCGATTGGCAGTGTTTCTGCGCTATAGGCCGGATGACTGTCCACTTTCAGAACAGTAGCAATCACCGTCGTTTCCGTCGGGCCGTAAGAGTTAATCCATCGGCATGAACGGGTTTCCGGTAGTGTCTGCCAGGTCATCAGGTGACGCAGTTCCGCTTTTTCTCCGCCGACAATCACCAGACGCAGAGAAGGGCTGAAGCCACAACGTCCTGCGGCCATTTCCTGTACCCATAAGTGCCAGAAAGCGGTAGGCAAATCAGTCACCGTGATTTTCTGTTGTTGCAGGAATTGAGCAAAAGCTCTGTCCGGAACACGCAGTTCTGACGGGCGCATAATTAAGGTTGCACCTGCGGCAAGGGTGGCGAAGATATCCGATACAGTGGTATCGAACGCTACTGAAGTGAACTGAAGTACACGGTCAGATGGCGTCAGTTCATTGGTCTGACGCTGAACATGGACAAAATTAACCACGTTGTGATGCTCAATCATCACCCCTTTTGGCTGCCCGGTGGAACCGGAGGTATAGATGATATAAGCCAGATGATGCGCTGCCAGTCCCAGTTGTTGCGGGTCTGGGTTATGGGTTGGCTGTTGGGCTATACACTCGGCATGGCTGTTATCATCCAGCATCCATACTGGCGTATCAGTCGATAAGCGGCTATGTAAGTGCTGCTGCGTCAGTAATAACTTCGGTGCACAATCTGACAAAATATAGTTCAGGCGTTCAGTAGGGTAATCCGTATCCAGCGGCACATATCCTGCACCGGATTTTAAAATACCGAATAAACCTATCACCATATCCAGACCACGTTCGACACAAATCGCCACCCGATCATCCGGTTTGACGCCGGCAACAATCAGGGCATGGGCCAGTTGGTTGGCTTTCTGGTTCAGTTCACTATAGGTGAGTTGAACCTCTCCATTACTTGCAGCGTGGATCAGTGCGATAGCATCCGGCGTGAGGGCTGCCTGCTGTTCAAACAGCTGCTGGAGTAACATATCCTGCGGGCAGGTAACTTTGTTGCTGTTAAAGTCTTCCAGTAGCTGAGTGAGTTCTGCTGGTGGCAGGATATTGAGGGAATGAATATCCTGTTCCGGCATTTTCTGTAAGGCCATTACCAATGCTTTCAGTGCGGTATCCATATAAGCATTAATGCGGGCCGGGTTAATCTGGCGGTTGCATTGTGCAGTCAGGGCAAAGCCATCACCAAAATCATCGACATCCAATGACAGTGGGTAATTACTGCGCTCCTCACTACTGGAGGTCTGAATACCCTGCCATACGGCTGAATCAGCCTGTTGATCGTTATGCTGGCTATGACGGAAATTAAGCAGGCTGCTGAAAAGGGGCTGAGGCGCCTGAATACCACTGCAACGCTGGGCGATGGCTAATGGAGTCTGCTCATGCTCAAGCAATGTGCTGAGCTGCTGATAAGTTTCCTGTACCACCTGTTGTGCAGTACGCTCCTGCAATATTATGCGCACGGGCAGGGTATTGATGAACATACCAAGAACCTGAGAGGTATCTGCACCTTTTAGTGACCGGCCTAATAGCACGGTGCCGAAAACAACATCTTCCCGTCCGCTGCATTGTGCAAGCACCTGTGCCCATGCGACATGGAACAGAACGGCAGCACTGACACCCTGCTGGCGGGCACAGTCGCGTATCTGGCGCGATAACTTATCATCCAGCGCCAGTCCGGCTTCCTCTATCTTATGGTGCTCATCATGGTTCCCCTGCACATCAAGTAAGTTAAACGGCAGAGTGGGTTCATCCACATCGCCCAGAAGCTGGTGGAAATAGTCCTGATGTTTCTCAACCGGAACGGCCCGGATCTGTGCGATAAAGTTACGGTAAGGCAGGGAAGGCGGCAGAGGTTCATTTTGCCCGAGCTGCAATATCTGCACTTCATTGAAGATCATTTCCAGTGACAGATGGTCACAAACCAGATGATGGTAAAGCAATGCCAGATGCCAGTGTTCGGTATGCGGATCTTTGGCAATGCAGGCGGATAATAATGGTGCTTTGGTGATATCCATACGTATCTGGCGTGGATCGGTAGCATCACGTAATTGCTGTGCTGCATCCGTACCGGCGAATAGCTCCAGTTCGGTAACGGGCAGAGGAGCATGACGATAAACCACCTGTACCGGCTCCGGCAGATTGTCCCACTGAAATGCGCTACGCAGAATGTCGTGACGATTAATAACCTGTTGCAGTGCCAGCAGGAATGTATCCAGACGTGTCCGGCTGTCGAAAGTCATCAGCAGATTATCCAGATAAATATCGCCTTTAGTTTCCAGCAAGTGGTGGAACAAAATACCTTCCTGTAACGGCCCTAATGGGTAGATATCCTGAATATTTGCAACACCATCGGGAACGTTGGCAACAATCTGGTCAATATTATTCTGGGTCAGCGTGATCAGTGGCAGCATGTCCGGTGTGATGGAATGGCTGTCATCAGTAATCAGGTTGGGCGGAACCGTAAAAGTGACATTGTCACTGATTGTTGTATCCGTTATGCGTGATGCCATTGCCATCAGTGTCGGAGAAGAAAAGACCGTACTGACTTCTAGTGTAAGGTCACGCTGGCGAAGCTCTTCAATCAAATTAACAACCAGCAGGGAGTGCCCACCTAATTCAAAGAAATTATCATGACGGCCAACCTGTTCCAGACCGAGCAGTGTTTGCCAGATAGCCGCGAGCTGTTGTTCTGTATCACCCTGAGGAGCCTGATATTCACGGCTGATAAGGGCCGAACTGTCCGGCGCAGGCAGGGCTTTGCGATCCAGTTTGCCATTCGGGTTGACGGGGAAGGCATCCAGAATGACGTAAGCGCCGGGCAGCATATACTCCATCAGGCGGCTGCTCAGTTGTTCACGCAGTTGAATGATATCCAGTGTTATTCCTGGTTGTGGGATCACATAGGCGACCAGACGTTTATTACCATTTTCCTCTTCGCGAGCCACTACAACCGCATCCTTGACGCCTTCACACTGAGCCAGTTGTGCCTCAATTTCCCCTAGTTCAATGCGGAATCCCCGGATCTTGACCTGAAAATCATTGCGCTCCAGATATTCAATCGTGCCGTCCGGCAGCCAGCGGCCGAGGTCACCCGTTTTATACATACGGGCATCAGTTTGCGGACTGAACGGATCAGTAACAAAGCGTTCATCCGTCAGGTCAGGGCGGTTGAGATAACCACGGGCGACGCTTAATCCACCGATATGGATCTCGCCGGCCACGCCGATAGGAACAGGCTGCCCCAGAGTATCGAGAATATAGAGTCGGGTATTGGTCAGCGGGTAACCAATCGGCACGTTCTGGTTCAGGCAGAGTGCCCGGTTTTCCGGTTTCCATACGGTGGCAATTACTGTGGCTTCGGTCGGGCCGTAAGAGTTTATCCACCGGCAGGCCTGTGTTTCAGGCAAAGACTGCCAGGTATTGAAATGGCGTAATTCCGCTTTTTCTCCACCAACAATCACCAGCCGTAAAGAAGGGCTGAAACCGCAGCGACCGGCCGCCATTTCCTGTACCCATAAGTGCCAGAATGCGGTCGGTAAATCGGACACAGTGATGGCCTGATCCCGCAGGAACTGACCGAATGCCTTGTCGGGAATACGCAGATGAGCCGGACGCAGTACCAGCGTTGCGCCGGTCGCCAGCGTAGCGAAAATATCGGACACCGTGGTATCAAAGGATACCGACGTAAATTGCAGCACCCGATCCGTTGGGGTCAGTTCGTTTGTTTCACGTTGAACATGGACAAAATTGACGACCTGACGGTGTTCAATCATGACTCCTTTCGGCTGTCCGGTGGAGCCGGAAGTATAAATAATATAAGCCAGATGGTGTGGTAACAGGCCCAGCGAGTGAGCGTCAGGATTATGAGCCGGCTGCTGTGCTGTAGTGTTCAGATAATCGGTTTCGTCCATCATCCAAACAGGGATATTGGTTGTTAGGCGATCGGCTAAATGTTGCTGAGTCAGCAATAACTGCGGGGCACAATCGGACAAAATATAAGCCAGCCGTTCTGTCGGGTAATCCGGATCTAACGGCACGTAACCGGCCCCGGCTTTCAGAATACCGAACAGGCCGATAATCATATCCGGGCTGCGGTCAACGCAAATCGCCACCCTGTCATCCGGTTTGACGCCGGCGGCAATCAGGGCATGGGCCAGCTGGTTGGCTCGCCGGTTCAGTTCGGTGTAACTGAGTTGCTGCCCGTCACTGACCAGTGCAACGGACTCAGGCGAGTGTAACACCTGTTGTTCGAAGAGTTGTTGCAGTAACAGATCCTGCGGATAAGCGACTTCTTTCGTGCTGAATTCAGTCAGGAGCTGTGTGCGTTGCTGTGGCGTAAGCAGGGCTAAATCGGCGACGTGTTGTGTTTCATCCGCCACCATTGCCGCCAGAAGGGTTTGCAGGTGTTCCGCCATCCGTTCGATGGTGGTGTGCTCAAACAGATCGCTGGCATATTCCAGTTCACCTACTAATCCGTTCTCGCTTTCACTGAAGGACAGTGACACATCAAACTGAGTTGTTTTTTTGGTTAAGAGCAGCTCGTTGATGGTCAGGTCTGGTAAATTGAATTCTGATGAACCGGAAGTATTATCCAGCGCCATCATGACCTGAAAGACCGGGCTGTGACTCAGGCTGCGCGGCGGTTGTAATGCTTCCACCAACTGTTCAAAGGGCAGATCCTGATGAGCATAGGCGGCCAGCGCATGGGCTTTGACCTGCGCTAACAGGGCACCGACAGTTGGGTTGTCTTCCAGCCTGACCCGTAACGCCAGCGTATTGACGAAGAAGCCAATCAGCGGCTCCAGTTCACGGTACTGGCGGTTGGCGACAGGGGTACCGATCACGATATCCTGCTGACCGCTCAGGCGGGACAGTAAAATCGCCCAGCCTGCCAGCAGGGTCATAAACAGGGTAGTACCGTTCCGCTGGCTCAGGGTGAGTAAGCCTGCCTTTAATTCATGCGGCAGGGTGAAAATAACCTGATCTCCGCGGTAGCTCTGCTCCAGAGGGCGGGGATGATCTGTTGGCAGTTCCAGTAATACCGGCGCATCCTGTAGGGTCTGACACCAGTAATGCACCTGTTGTGCTAATTTGTCACCCTGTAACCATTGCCGTTGCCATACAGCATAATCCGCATACTGAATGGAAAGACGGGGGAGCGGATCAGGCTGTTGCTGACAGAAGGCGTGATAAAGCGCCGAAAATTCTTTGATCAGCACATTCAGTGACCAGCCGTCAGAAACAATATGGTGCTGAGTCACCAGCAGAATATGGTGTTCATCGCTGATTTTCAGCAATTGGGCGCGCACTAACGGCCCTTGTGTAAAGTCAAAAGGCAGGTCAGCTTCGGCCTGCTCTGCCGCTTTCAGGGCGATTTGCTGCTCCGCCGGGGATAACGGGCTGAGATCCTGTGATATCAGGGAAAAGCCGCTGCTGGGGTTGCCAATAATCTGGCTGGCTTCTCCGTCAATAACGGCAATCGTGGTACGCAGAATTTCATGCCGGGCGACAATCCTGTCCAGCGCAGCCTGTAACGCGGCCTGATTCAGCTGGCCACGCAATTCTAGTCCGCCGTCAATGTGATAGGCTGCCTGCGCAGCGCTGTCCAGCTGGGCGAGGAACCATAAACGCTGCTGGGCCCAGGAAAGAGGCAAAGGCTGCTGGCGGTCTGCAGGCAGAATAACCGACTGAGCGGATTGGGTGGCATTCCCCAGAGACTGAGCTAAATCTGCCAGTGTCGGGTGGTTGAAGAGATCCTGCAAGGTCACTTCAATGTTCAGTTTTTCCCGTAAACGGGCTGCGACCTGCACGGTTAATAAGGAGTGCCCGCCCAGCTCAAAGAAGTGGTCATGGCGTCCGATATGTTCGACTCCCAATAAACTCTGCCAAATATCGGCCAATGTCTGCTCCATTTCTCCCTGCGGTTCAGCATATTCACGCTGGACAATGGCTGAACTGTCCGGCGCAGGCAGGGCTTTACGATCCAGTTTGCCATTCGGGTTGACGGGGAAGGCCTCCAGAATGACATAAGCGCCGGGTAGCATATATTCCACCAGACGGCTGCTTAACTGTTCGCGTAACTGAAGCAAATCAAGCGTAACTCCCGGCTGTGGCACCAGATAAGCCACCAGACGTTTATTGCCGTTTTCCTCTTCACGCGCGACTACCACTGCATCCTTGACTCCGTCACACTGAGCCAGCCGGGCTTCAATTTCCCCCAGTTCAATGCGGAATCCCCGGATCTTGACCTGAAAATCATTACGCTCCAGATATTCAATCGTGCCGTCCGGCAGCCAGCGGCCGAGGTCACCGGTTTTATACATACGGGCATTCGGCTGCGGACTGAACGGATCAGTAATAAAGCGCTCTGCGGTCAGATCAGGGCGGTTGAGGTAGCCACGGGCAACGCTTAATCCTCCGATATGGATCTCTCCGGCCACGCCGATAGGAACAGGCTGCCCCTGAGTATCGAGAATATAGAGGCGGGTATTGGTCAGCGGATAGCCAATCGGCACGGCGTTGGTGAGGCAGAATTCATGGTTATCCGATTTCCACATCGTGGCATTAACGGTGGTTTCAGTCGGACCATAGGAGTTTATCCAGCGGCAGGCCTGTGTTTCAGGCAAAGACTGCCAGGTATTGAAATGACGTAATTCCGCTTTTTCTCCGCCGACCAGCACCAGCCGTAAAGAAGGGCTGAAACCGCAGCGACCGGCCGCCATTTCCTGCATCCATAAATGCCAGAATGCGGTGGGCAAATCGGAAACAGTAATAGCCTGATCACGCAGGAACTGGCTGAATGCCTTGTCGGGAATACGCAGATGAGCGGGACGCAGTACCAGCGTTGCGCCGGTCGCCAGCGTAGCGAAAATATCGGCGACTGTCGTATCAAAGCAAACGGAAGTAAATTGCAGTACCCGATCTGCCGGGGTCAGCTCATTGGCTGCACACTGGACATGAACAAAGTTCACGACCTGACGGTGTTCAATCATGACTCCTTTCGGCTGTCCGGTGGAGCCGGAAGTGTAAATAATATAAGCCAGATGATGTGGTAACAGGCCCAGCGAGTGAGCGTCAGGATTATGAGCCGGCTGCTGTGCCGCGGTGTTCAGGTAACTCATATCGTCCATCACCCAAACAGGAATATCGGTCGTCAGGCGATCGGCTAAGTGTTGCTGGGTCAGCAATAACTGCGGGGCACAATCGGACAAAATATAAGCCAGCCGTTCTGTCGGGTAATCCGGATCTAACGGCACGTAACCGGCACCGGCTTTCAGAATGCCGAACAGACCGATAATCATATCCGGGCTGCGGTCAACGCAAATGGCGACCCTGTCATCCGGCTTGACGCCGGCGGCAATCAGGGCATGGGCCAGCTGGTTGGCTTGCCGGTTCAGTTCGGTATAACTGAGCTGCTGCCCGTCACTGACCAGTGCAACGGACTCAGGCGAACGTAACACCTGTTGTTCGAAGAGTTGTTGCAGTAACAGATCTTGCGGATAAGCGACTTCTGTGGTGCTGAATTCGGTCAGGAGCTGTGTGCGTTGCTGTGGCGTGAGTAGGGCTAAATCGGCGACTTGTTGTGTCTCATCCGTCACCATCGCCGCCAGCAGAGTTTGCAGGTGTTCTGCCATCCGTTCGATGGTGGCGTGCTCAAATAGATCGCTGGCATATTCCAGTTCACCCACTAATCCATTTTCGCTCTCACTGAAGGACAGCGACACATCAAACTGGGTTGTTTTTCTGTCTAAAGGCAGATGGTTGATGGTCAGGTCTGGTAAATTGAATTCTGATGAACCGGAAGTATTATCCAGCCCCATCATCACCTGAAAGACCGGGCTGTGACTCAGGCTGCGCGGCGGTTGTAATGCTTCCACCAACTGTTCAAAGGGCAGATCCTGATGAGCATAGGCGGCCAGCGCATGGGCTTTGACCTGCGCTAACAACGCGTTCACAGTCGGGTTGTCTTCCAGCCTGACCCGTAACGCCAGCGTATTAACGAAGAAGCCAATCAGCGGCTCCAGTTCACGGTATTGGCGGTTGGCAACGGGGGTACCGATCACGATATCCTGCTGACCACTTAGTCGGGACAGTAAAATCGCCCAGCCTGCCAGCAGGGTCATAAACAGGGTGGTACCATGCCGCTGGCTCAGGGCGAGTAAGCCGGCATTTAACTCACTTGGCAGGGTAAAAACGACCAGATCTCCGCGGTAGCTCTGCTCCAGAGGGCGTGGGTGATCTGTTGGCAGCTCCAGTAATACCGGCGCATCCTGTAGGGTCTGACACCAGTAATTCACCTGTTGTGCTAATTTGTCACCCTGTAACCATTGCTGTTGCCATACGGCATAATCCGCATACTGAATGGGCAGGAGGGGGAGCGGATCGGGCTGTTGCTGGCAGAAAGCCTGATAAAGCGCTGAAAACTCTTTGATCAGCACATTCAGTGACCAGCCGTCAGAAACAATATGGTGCTGAGTCACTAACAGAATATGGTGTTCATCACTGATTTTCAGCAGTTGGGCGCGGACTAACGGCCCTTGTGTAAAGTCAAAAGGCTGGTCAGCTTCGGCCTGCTCTGCCGCTTTCAGGGCGATTTGCTGCTCCGCCGGAGATAACGGACTGAGATCCTGCGATATCAGGGAAAATCCGTTGTCAGGGTTGCCAATAATCTGACGGGTTTCTCCGTCAATAACGGCAATCGTGGTACGCAGGATCTCATGGCGGGCCACAATTCTGTCCAGCGCAGCCTGTAACGCGGCCTGATTCAGCTGGCCCCGCAATTCTAACCCGCCGGCAATGTGGTAGGCTGCCTGTGCAGCGCTGTCCAGCTGGGCGAGGAACCATAAACGCTGCTGGGCCCAGGAAAGAGGTAAAGGTTGCAGGCGATCCGCGGGCAGAATAACCGACTGAGTGGATTGGGTGGCATTCCCCAGAGACTGAGCTAAATCAGCCAGTGTCGGGTAGGTGAAGAGATCCTGTAAGGTCACTTCAATGTTCAGTTTTTCCCGTAAACGGGCTGCGACCTGCACCGTTAATAACGAATGCCCGCCCAGCTCAAAGAAATTATCATGACGGCCAACCTGCTCCAGTCCAAGCAGTGTTTGCCAGATAGCCGCCAGCGTTTGCTCCATTTCTCCCTGAGGTTCGGCATATTCACGCTGGACAATGGCAGAACTGTCCGGCGCAGGCAGGGCTTTGCGATCCAGTTTGCCATTCGGGTTGACGGGGAAGGCCTCCAGAATGACATAAGCGCCGGGCAGCATATACTCCATCAGGCGGCTGCTTAATTGTTCGCGTAACTGAAGCAAATCAAGCGTAATCCCCGGCTGTGGCACCAGATAAGCCACCAGACGTTTATTGCCGTTTTCCTCTTCGCGAGCCACCACAACCGCATCTTTGACCCCGTCACACTGGGCCAGCCGGGCTTCAATTTCCCCCAGTTCAATGCGGAATCCCCGGATCTTGACCTGAAAATCATTGCGCTCCAGATATTCAATCGTACCGTCCGGCAGCCAGCGGCCGAGGTCACCGGTTTTATACATACGGGCATCAGTTTGCGGACTGAACGGATCAGTAACAAAGCGTTCTGCTGTCAGATCAGGGCGGTTGAGATAACCACGGGCGACGCTTAATCCTCCGATATGGATCTCGCCGGCCACGCCGATAGGAACAGGCTGCCCCTGAGTATCGAGAATATAGAGTCGGGTATTGATCAGCGGATAACCAATCGGCACGTTCTGGTTCAGGCAGAGTGCCTGGTTTTCCGGTTTCCATACGGTGGCGATTACGGTGGTTTCGGTCGGGCCGTAGGAGTTTATCCAGCGGCAGGCCTGAGTTTCAGGTAAAGTCTGCCAGGTATTGAAATGGCGTAATTCGGCTTTTTCTCCGCCAACAATCACCAGCCGTAAAGAAGGGCTGAAACCGCAGCGACCGGCCGCCATTTCCTGTACCCATAAATGCCAGAATGCGGTGGGTAAATCGGAAACAGTAATAGCCTGATCCCGCAGGAACTGACCGAATGCCTTGTCGGGAATACGCAGATGAGCGGGACGCAGTACCAGCGTTGCGCCGGTCGCCAGCGTAGCGAAAATATCGGACACCGTGGTATCAAAGGATACCGATGTGAATTGCAACACCCGATCTGTCGGAGTCAGTTCATTCGTTTCACACTGGACATGAACAAAATTGACGACCTGACGGTGTTCAATCATGACTCCTTTTGGCTGTCCGGTGGAGCCGGAAGTATAAATAATATAAGCCAGATGATGCGGTAACAGGCCCAGCGAGTGAGCGTCAGGATTATGAGCTGGCTGCTGTGCCATTGTGTTCAGGTAATCGATTTCGTCCATCACCCAAACAGGAATATCGGTCGTCAGACGATCGGCTAAGTGTTGCTGGGTCAGCAATAATTGCGGGGTACAGTCAGACAGAATATAAGCCAGCCGTTCTGTCGGGTAGTCCGGGTCTAACGGCACGTAACCGGCGCCGGCTTTCAGAATGCCGAACAGGCCGATAATCATATCCGGGCTACGGTCAACGCAAATCGCGACCCTGTCATCCGGTTTGACGCCAGCGGCAATCAGGGCATGGGCCAGCTGGTTGGCTCGCCGGTTCAGTTCGGTGTAACTGAGCTGCTGCCCGTCACTGACCAGTGCGACGGACTCAGGTGAGCGTATTACCTGTTGTTCGAAAAGTTGTTGCAGTAACAGATCCTGCGGGTAGGTGACTTCTTTCGTGCTGAATTCAGTCAGGAGCTGTGTGCGTTGTTGTGGCGTAAGTAGCGCTAAATCCGCGACTTGTTGTGTTTCATCCGCCACCATTGCCGCCAGCAGGGTTTGCAGATGGTCCACCATCCGTTCAATGGTGGCGTGTTCAAACAGATCCCGGGCATATTCTAAATCACCGACTAATCCGTTTTTTGTATCATAGAGTGTGAGAGTCAAATCAAAGTAGGCACTTTCTCTGACCAGAGGAAGTTCGCTCAATTTTAATCCTGCTAACTCAAACTGCTTTTGTTCTGATTGGTTATCAAGAGTCAGCATGACCTGAAAAATAGGGCTGTGGCTCAAACTGCGGGTAGGTCGCAGCGCTTCAACAAGTTGTTCGAAGGGTAAATCCTGATGTGCATAAGCGCCCAGTGCACGCTTTTTCACCAGTGTCAGCAACTCACTGACACTTAAGTTATCACTTAATTGAATACGCAATGCCAGCGTATTGGCAAAGAAACCGATTAATGATTCCAGCTCAGGTTGTTGACGATTGACAATGGGCGTTCCTATGACCAGATCGTCCTGCCCGCTGAAACGGGAAAGTAATACCGCCCAGCCCGCCATCAGGGTCATAAATAGAGTCGTTCCATGACGCTGGCTGAGATTTTTCAAACCGGCACTCAGTTCAGCAGGAAATGCCAGCTCAACACGGTTACCTTTATAACTCTGTTGTACCGGATGGGGTTTGTCAGTGGGTAATTCGAGTAATTCAGGAGCATCCTGTAACTGTTCACGCCAGTAATTTAACTGTGTTTCGAGCCGTTCGCCCTGTAACCATTGCTGCTGCCAGAGTACGTAATCAGCATACTGGAGAGATAATTCAGGCAATGGGTCCGGTTGTTCCTGACTAAAAGCCTGATAAAGAGTGGAAAGTTCCTGAATTAATAATCTGACAGACCAGCCATCTGAGATAATGTGATGCTGTGTTAATAACAGAACATATTCATCTTCAGCCAAATGCAATAAATGCCCTCTGAGTAATGGCCCACAGATAAAATCGAAAGGTCTGACAGCTTCGTCATGGGCACGCTTTTCGACGGCTGTCTGTTGTTCTGGCTCTGATAAATGGCGAATATCCTCAGATGTCAAAGCAAATCCACTATCGGGATGCCCGATAACCTGCCGGGCGGTTCCGTTAGTGGAGATAAACGTTGTCCGCAGGATCTCGTGACGGGCGACAATCCTGTCCAGCGCTGCCTGTAGTGCACTCTGATTAAGCTGACCCTGTAGATGTAATCCCACAGGCATGTGATATGCCGTTTGAGCAGATGAATCTAACTGCGTCAGAAACCAGAGCCGTTGCTGTGTCCAGGACAAGGGGATATCACCCTTGCGAGGCTGAGGGAGGATCTCAGTTTTTTGTGTGTATTGACGGGATAGCTTGGCGGCTTTGGCTAACTCAAGTAGCCTTTTCCGTTCAGCTAATGGTAAAGAAATTAATTCATTATTATTCATTGTTAAGTACCATTCGAGAGCCAGATTTATTCCATCGATTCATAAAGACCCTGTAGGGATCCTGCGTCAAATTGCATTAATTGAGCGTTGATAATGCACTCTTCAAGCTGACTGATTGAGGGGTGTGCAAACAGTTGTTGAATGGAAAGATCAACCTCAAAGATTTCATTAACTTTTGACTGAAGTTGCAGCACCAGAAGCGAGTGCCCGCCGAGTTCAAAGAAGTTGTCATGACGACCGACCCGATCTATTTTCAGTATCGTCCGCCAGATATCTGCCAGTTGTTCTTCGGTTTCCCCTTGTGGTGCTGCATATTCCTGAGAACTGACTGATGAATAGTCCGGAGCAGGCAGTGCATGGCGATCCAGTTTTCCGCTCACTGTCAGCGGGAAAGCCTCCAGCATGACAAAGGCGCTGGGAACCATGTGATCGGGCAGGCTACTACTCAATTGCTCCCGCAGTTCGGAGATGCCTGGTGTGGTGTCTGAGTCAGGAACGATATAAGCAACCAGCCGCGTATCTGCCGTATCATATTCACGGGCAATGACGACGACTTGCTGAACGCCTGCGCACTGAGCCAGACGGGTTTCAATTTCCCCCAGTTCAATGCGGAATCCACGGATCTTGACCTGAAAATCGTTACGGCCCAGATATTCGATATTACCATCTGACATCCAGCGTCCCAGATCGCCGGTTTTATACAGACGAGCGTATGGGTCAGTGACAAAAGGATCAGCTATAAAGCGCTCTGCGGTCAGTTCAGGGCGATTCAGGTAACCGCGGGACACGCCGGAACCACCGATATAAATTTCACCTGTGACTCCCAGAGGAGTGGGCTGGCCATTGGGGTCAAGAATATAGATTTGGGTATTAGCCACCGGTTTGCCGATACTGGGAAGCGGCAGGGAGCTATCCACCGGACAGAAGGTAGCCTGAACAGTACATTCTGTTGGCCCATAGGCATTGATAAAACGGGTTGTTTTTATCTGCTGTAAACGTGACCATACGGCAGGGTGAATGGCTTCCCCGCCAATTAATGCCAGTTTGGGCTGATAACCGGAACTGGTGCCTAAGCCCGTGTTTAACAATCCGTGCAGCTGCACGGGAGTGCAGTCAAACATATCTACTTTATGATGTTCGAAATAACGCCAGAGTTGTGGCCCATCGGTACGGATAGCGTTCGGAATGATGACCAGCGTATGACCGGCAAGCAATTGCGACCAGCTTTGCAACGAGGCATCAAACACGATGCTGGCATTCAGCGCTACGCGACTTGACGGAGCGAGATCGAGCATCAACTGTAACCCGATATGAAGGTTGATGACGTTGTGGTGTTCTACCATGACCCCTTTGGGCTTTCCGGTGGAACCGGAGGTGTAGATCACATACGCAAGATGGTGTGAGTTCAGCCCACATGTACAGTGATCGGGATTTGTATCCGGCATCTGGTTAAAGGGTGATGAATTGCTGTCATCCAGCAGCACGATTGTCGGGGTATTTTCCAGTCGGTCAGTCAGGGAGGATTGGGTGAGCAGCGCGACGGGAGCGGCATCTTCCAGCATATAGGCCAGCCGTTCAGCCGGATAGGCCGGATCGAGCGGAACATAAGCGGCTCCTGCTTTGAGAATACCCAGCAATCCGACTATCATTTCCGGGCCGCGCTCTACACAAATAGCAATCCGGTCATCGGGTTTCACCCCTAACCCAATCAGGTAATGTGCCAGCTGGTTGGCCCGACGATTTAATTCATCATAAGTCAGCTGATTGTCGCCATAAATCAGCGCCATCGCTTCTGGTGTATGGTCAGCCTGTTGCTCGAATAGCTGGTGGATCAGAGCATCTTTCGGGTAGGGGACGTTAGTTGCATTAAAATCACCGAGTACCTGCTGAAGCTGGTGTTCATCCATTAATGGTAAATGGCTAATAACCTGCTGGTCATCATCTGCTATGGCTGCTAATAAAGTGAAAAAATTGTCCATTAGCTGAGTGATAAACTCAGAATCGAACAGCTTGGTATCGTAATGAAAACCGCAATTAATCTGCTGATCAATTTCAATGAGATTGATCATTAAGGGCACAGGCATTTCAGCATAATAAGGATATGGGAAAGAGCGGAGTTCTGCGCCTCCCCAGTTCACTGTGGTGGTACCGCTCTGATCCATCCATAACGATGTCAGGTTACTGACATATCTGGGTTGCTGGAAAGTCATGGTTGTCTGGAAAACTGGATGGGTATCCGCATTGCGCTGTAATTTAATGTGCTCCAGTATTTTCGAAAAAGGGTATTTTTGATGCTCAATTGCCTGACGAATGCTTTTAGCAGCCTGTAATATGTGCTCCTGTACTGTCATCTCACCCTTGATTTGGGCGCGTAAGGCAACCGGATTGATAAATTCACCGACGACTTTGCCCCAGAGAGAGCGGCTACGACCGGGCATGATAGAGCCGACCAAAATATCATCCTGACCTGTATAGCGATGTAGCAGGAGTTGATAAGCAGCCAGAAAAATTGCAAACAGGCTATTATGATATTTTGGTGTCAGTGCAATTAATTTTGCGGCCAGTGTATCGGGGAGTTTACGAGCAACCGTAATTTTATCTGCTACCAAAGAGGGGGCACTGACGCTTGATTTGCTGCTGACGGGTAATTGTAATTCGGTTAACTCACCACTTAGATTATCAACCCAGAATTTCTGTTGTTTTTTTGCATTGTTACTATTAAGCCACTGCTGTTGCCAGATAACATAATCCTGATAACTCCGTTCCGAGGTAGGAGGTAATTCCTGCCCGGTTAAAAGCATGCCGAGTTCTTCCAATAATATCCAATAGGACCAGCCATCAACGGCAATATGGTCAAAGGTTAATACCATGACACATTCCTGATCATGGCATTGATACCAACTAACATAAATACGCAGTGGATTTTCGAGATCGAAGGGATACCAGCAATCATTGTGGACTAGCTGTTGAAGCGTTTCTGCATCCAGATCCCGGGCATCATGTTTTTTGATTGTAATAATTGCATTTTCTGCTATTTGATATCCCAGTTCACCGCCATATTGACCAAAACTAGCCCGTAACATAGGGTGGCGTTTTATCAGATGATTAAGTGCTTCTTCCAATTTTTCAGCAGTTAATCCTCTGACTCTGGCACAAAATGCACTATTATTCTGCCCCCTCTGGGCCGGGTTAATTTGATATTGAAACCAACGGCTGCTTTGTGCTTCAGATAAAGCAAATGGTTTCAATGTTTCAGGATGATTCATTTTATAGCTCCCCTTTTATGGGCATATGGAAAAACAAAATTTTCAGAACTGATAAAACAAAAAAAGTGGAACAGAATTAAAGCCAAAGACATTGGCTAAATAAATTTCAAAGAGATATATTTTCTAATAAGAAAATTAATGTGGCGAAAGTATTACGCAATAAAAAAAATAACAACGATAATATGAGTGGAGTTTTCTAGGAAAGTTATAAATTAATTTCATCTTTATATAAACTGTTTCTTGTCTTTATTATTGAATTTAAGGTAATGGATTATATATTAAATAAAGTTATTTTGCAGAGTGACAGCAACGTTATTGTATATCTAATTTTATTAGAGCCCCGTTGTCTTTCGTGTTGCCGCTATCAATTTTTAATATTAAAGAGCCTTTTAAATAATAATACATAGTTTAAAAAAAAGAGCCTGTTTTAATGAGGCTCTTAAAATGGGCGAGGATATATTTATTATAAATATTTTTTGATCTGGATCATTTTTAGCTAGGATGATGACTACTGGTTTTTATCTCCTTAATATGTCCATCTTCCAATTTAATCACACGTTCTGCAATATCAAAATATGCATCATCATGGCTAATAACAATAACAGTCTTGCCACGGGATTTTAGCTCCGGTAATAACTCAGTATAGAAGATCTTTTTAAATACAGGGTCTTGATCCGCAGCCCATTCGTCAAATAGGTAGATAGGGCGGTCTTCTAAATAAGCAGCAACTAAAGCTAATCTTTTTCTCTGACCAGCGGAAAGATCAGTCGTTGAAAATTGTCCGTCAATAACTTTGACTTTGTGACCCATGTTTAAGGATTCAATATAGTGAGTTGCTTTTTCAGTAACATTCGTACCGGTATTTAATAGTTGATCGAATAGATGATAATTGGAGAAAACGGCCGAAAAATACTGACGATAATGTTCATTATTCGTTTCATCCATTTTGATGCCATTAAGCATGATAGAGCCGGATTCTTGTTCGAACAAACCGACTAATAGCATGGCAAGTGTTGTCTTTCCACTCCCGTTACCGCCGACAATAAAAACTATTTCACCCTGAGAAATAGTCAAGTTCATAGGCCCTAGTTTAAATTCCCGATCTTCTTTGTCAGTGGTGTAGTGGTGAATAATATCTTTTAACTCAAGCGATAATGGCTTTTCGGTTAAAAATGGATCCGGGGAATTAGCCTGCTGCACATACAAAGATTCTTCCAGTTCGTTATCCAGCCGCTTCATTTTTTGTAATGAGACTTCCGCCTGTCTTAATTCAGGAATGGCACCGATAACCTCACTGATAGGGCCAGACAAAAACAGGACAATCAGAGTTACCGTCATTAAAGTTGCCGGTTCCTGAGGCAACCAGATAGGAATGACAAAAATCATCAGGCCGATAACAATATAGAAGATCACAGAGCCGGCATTCAGGACCCAGGCATAGTTATTGTTTGCCTTGATGCAGATCTCTTTAAATTTTAGTGCAGCAGGGGAAATAACTTTATCAATAAATGCATTACCTTTTTGTCTATTGAGTTTCAGTTCTTTGCTGCCATCGATCAGTTGCTGAAAGTTGAGATATATCTTATCTACCTGCTCACGCATTTCTTCCATCAGGCGTATAGGACGTTTTTCCAAAAAATAGAAGAGAGAAGCGGTTACCAGACAGACAATAGCCAAAATGATAAATAGCTGCCATGAAATCCAGGCTAAATAACCGAAACAGGCAATGATAAGTGTGATATTACCAAAAACAGTTGGAGCTAACATAAAAGAGTGGATAAACACATCAACATCTTTAGTCAGAACGGCCAGCAACCCATGTTTCCCAAAGCGGTTCAATTTTTTAAACGGTGCCCGTAATATTTTATTACTCAGGCTTAGACGCAGCGAATAAATGGTTGCCTGAGTCAAATGTGACAACATAATTTCTGATAGTGTTTTCGTAACAAAAAAAAGAATACAGAGACCAAAAAACTTCCAGATAAATGAAGTCAGATTAACCGTTCCTGTAATTCCCTGGCTAATCATACCGACTACTGACGCCCCGGAAAATCCACTGATCAATGCAAATATTGTTGATAGAAGCAGCAATATCCAAGATTGGCGATAAAGATAAACAATTAGAGTCATAAACTAAACCATTATAGGAGGTTATAGGTAATATAAAAAATATACACCAGCCAATGAGACCCGTAATGGTTATTTTTTTCTGGTGAAAATTCAAGGAAGATTTATGAATGAAAATATGAATAAAGTTAAACCGTGATAAATTTCACAGTTCACATATAACGGGTTTTTCCTTAATTATTAGAGGTGGTCTTTTTCCTTAATAGATAGAAGTTATTCTAATGGTGGAGGCTGTTGGATCTTGTTAGTCAGAATGATTAATAAGAACATGGATAAATAGTCACGCTTAGTTACACAATAACATCACTCATAATATGAATATAATGTATCAGAGAAGCGTAGGTGAGAATGATTGATGGAATATTGAGAGTGATTCTAGTTTGGTTAATAAAAATCAATAGTTGATGATTTATTTTTATTTTGAACAAGGAAATAGTAATTCTCTAGAGTATTAATTGCATAATGTAACTGGTAAGGTACGTGATAGTAATAAATGGTGTTAGGTAATCATACATAAGGAATAAAAGGGAAATAAGATGTTTTAGAAGGCGTCATTTTTCATATCCTGTGATTTCTAAATTGTATTTTTGCTATAAAAGATAATAAGTCTTATTTTAAATTAGAGTGCATGTTATATCTGAACCAGTCTCTCTATTTGATTAGAGGACCTGGTTTTTTATGTTATTCAAACAAACCAAGATCCTCTGAGAGGTGGGGTGGTTTTTTTATTATTGTGCTGCTTTATGAAATTCATTAAGTATATACTCTGTTTATATTTTTGATTTAAATTAAAATTTCTAATGTTTTAATGGATGAAGATCACAATAAATTTTCGATGTAATAAGTTAAAATTAAAGTTTATGATTAGATAATCATTGGAAATAAATAATAAATTAAATATTAACTTTAACAATATAATGGTTATTGTTTTTAATTATATATTTTTATGAGTAAAGCATGGAGTCTATTTACTATGGTTAAGAATGTGATAATTGCTATATTAATAGCAAAGCGGTTTAATAAAAGTTAATGTTGAGTAATATATGGTAATGACGTAGCAGAGATGAAACTATGAATAAGAGTATTAATTCTACATTGTGGTTTTTAAGGCTAATAATGTTTTAATCGTTGAAGTAAGTATCCTAATTATAATGAGGTAATATATGAAAGAGTTAAATCAAAAAGAAATGGAGCAAGTCGCTGGTGCTGGCTGGAAAGAGTTCGCTGAAGGGCTTGTTGGTGTGTTTGAAAAAGTAGGTGAAAGCATAGTAGACGGCTTGGAAGAGGCGGGTATTCTCTCTAAAGAGACGGGAGATAATATTAAGGGAACTATGAAAAAAGGTGCAGAATTCGTAGACTCAGTTATTGATAATGTTTAATTAATTATTCATATGGCAAGATCCACCCATTCTATTTTATTAGAGTGGGTGGTTTTTTATAGGCCACAAATTATTACTCTACAGAGTAAAAAAATCTTTTCTTGCCAGATTACTCTGGGACATTATAAATATTTTTCCAGATGGGGTTATTGGGAATCCCCAGAGATAGAAATTACACGCTCTGCTGATTGAATAGTTGAGGGTCTGTGCGCAATGATAATTCGGGTGATTTTTAATGAGGATACTGACTCATTAATATATGACTCATTATCTAAATCCAGATGGCTGGTTGCCTCATCCATAAATAGGATGCTTGGGCGACGATACAGCGCTCTTGCAATCAATAGCCGTTGTATTTGACCACCTGATAATCCATTACCTAACTCACCAATCAGTGTTTCATATCCCATTGGCATCAATAAAATATCATCATGAATATTTGCACGTTTAGCGCATTCCTGAATGAAGTGTACATCTGGTGAGTGGGTAAACCCGGATATATTTTCTGCGATAGAACCGGAAAGTAATTTATCATCCTGTAAAACACAGGCAATACATTTTCGGTAGTTATTTAAACCAATAATATTAATATCAAGCCCATTCATTAGAATTGTACCCTTATTGGGCTCTAACAAACCACTCATGAGCTTCATTAATGTCGTTTTTCCGGCCCCGGACGGACCAACAATGGCGATACTTTCTCCCGCATTAATATGGAGATTAAAACCAGAAATAATCGGCTTTGATAAACTATCATATTGATAATGTAAATCATGGATGGTTAAATTAACCGCTTTTCCTGAAAAACCGAGATCCCTATCTGGCGTTTCTTTCTCTGTGTCAGTAAGTACGATATCGGCAATCCTTTCATTATGTAAGTTTAACATGCGTAATTTCATTGCCATATCAATTAAATTACTGGCTCTGTCAGCAAATTGTCCACGATATGAATTAAACGCGACAAACATCCCAAGTGTCATATGATTATCTATAACTAATGATGCTCCTAACCACAAAATGATAATTTGCTCACTCGTGGAAATAAAAGCCTTAACAATATTAAAAATGGAGCCTATCTTGTTAAGTCTGGTATTTGAATTAAGCGTATCAATATTCAGATTTAACCAGGATTTTGCCCGGCTATCACATAGTCCAAGTGCCTTTAATGTATTAATGCTATATAATGTTTCCATAAAATGAGAATTGGCTCTGGCATCTTTAACTATCTGTTCTTCAGAGAGCTGTCTGAAATATTGGTAGGTTATAAATCTTATGAAGATATAAATGATAGTAAACCCTAATACAACCCAAACGAGCCAGTTACCATAAAGCAGCATCATAATGAAAACGCTAACCAGCATAATAGTATCAATAATGCTGTTAATAACATTTTGAGTGAAAGTTGTCCGTATTACACTGAGTGAGCCAAAGCGGGACTGAATATCACCTAATTTACGTTTTTCAAAGTATGCTAAAGGTAATTTCATTAAATGATCAAATACACCGGATTTCCATTGTACATCCACAAATGCTTCCATAGTAATGGATGTCCAGCTACGCAATGTGGATACACTGACTCTAAATAAAATGAAAAAGAGTAGACCATAGCAAATAATCTTCAGAAGGCTATGATCCTGAGCGATGATGACATGGTCCATTATTAATTGGGTTCCGACAGGCAAGAGTATATTAATTGCTTCTATAACCAGAGATAAGAAAAATATTTTACTCAGTGTCGATTTAATTCCCTGAATATTAGTCAGCAAGGAGATAATGCGTAATTTATTTTGTTTTTTTATCGGAACAAATTCACTACCTGGCCATACTTCTAATGCAATGCCAGTAAAGTGTTTGGATACCTCCGCAAAAGTCATCACACGTTGCCCGAATGCTGGGTCATGAATAGTGACTTTATTTTTTTTTACATTAACCAGAACGACAAAATGATTCATGTCCCAATGTAAAATACAGGGGGTTTTTAATGCTTGAAGCTCATCAAGCTCCAGTGCTACAGCTCTGGTTTTGAACTTAAGGATAGTGGCAATATTGATCAGTGTTGTCAGTGTTACGCCGCGGGTAGAAATCCCGAATTGGCTACGTAGGCTGGATAAATCAATTTGTAGCCCATGATAATGAAATACCATTGCTAAACTGGCTAATCCACATTCGGCCGCTTCGGTTTGCAAAATTTTAGGAACTCTTCTTCTGAATCCTAGATTTAATCTTTCGGTGATAGTTTCAAAAGAGGTTTTATTCATTTTTGAGGGCCTGTTAATGTTTTTTTCATGTCATAGAATGGTGAGAACATCCACTGATAAAGTGGTCTTTTTTCAAGGAAAAAGGTCGATTGAGCTTTCATTCCGTTGGATAAATATAATTTTCTTCCATTATAATTGAACTGTTCTTTCTTCAGGCCAACCAGAACTTTATAATATGATTCGGTTTTATCTCCGGGGACATTTACTGGTGAACTTCTGTAATGAGACATTTCTTGAGCAGTGGCAGGAATATAAGAAATATTATTGATGTCCCCTGAAAATTGGCCAAACTTTTCAAATGGGAAAGCATCGTAGCGTATATTAATACCATCGCCTTTTTTGATATAAGGTAAGCTGCTATTAGGAACCCACAAAATTAAATAATAAGTTGGCTTTACATTATCTGGGCTTACCTGAACTAAATTATCATTTGTGACAACCATTTGACCATCGGTAAAATTCAGGGATTCAATCCGCCCATCAATAGGAGAAGTAACAAATATCGATCCGCTGACATTCATTTCAGTTAATTTTTGTTTTAAATCATCCTGCTGGATTTTATATTGTGAAATCTGTTTATCAAAATCGGCTTTTTGTAGCATGATGTCACTATTCAGACTGGTGATTTTTAATGAATCGCTGATGTATTGGCTATAGAGGTTTTGATACATATTTTGTTGCTGGTAATAAGAGTAACCGTAGTTATTAAACTGATCTTTTGTAATAAGCCCCCGTTCCTGGTAAGTTTTATAGTTCTTCATGTTTTCTTTTGCAAAATCAACACCTTGCCGTGCATTTTCTACAATAATCCTGTCTTTTTCATGCGATAGCTCATACTGATTTTTTTGTTCCTCAAGGCTGGCTAAAGTAACGCTTTTATTATGTTCGAGGTTTTCAATGATTTTGTTTATTTGTGTTAGCTGGTTTTTGAGGGAGTTTTGCGCGTTGGTGCTGGTTTTACCGGATTCGGTCACTTGACTAATATCAACCTGATAAATTTTCTGACCTTTTTTTACGATATCACCGACTTTAACAAATGATTTTAAGATAAAGCCTTGTTGAGAAGCTAAAATATTTATTGGGTGAGGATTAGTGATGACTTCGCCATAAACATTAATACGTCTTGCATAATTTCCAAAAGTAATAAAAAGAAACAAAATAGTCAGAAAAATGATTGAAGCAACACAAATAATCCATGCAGGAACTTTTGCTATTAATATTGCCTTACCCGTCCATCTGGATTTTTTATTATCTAAGGCTTCTTGCCTAAATAACTTATTCATAGCAGTCATTTATGGTTAATCTTCATGTTTTATTTGATTGAAATGTTCCTGAATGTAACTAAAAGCTGCCATTTATCAGGTAATGTCAGTGGAGTGGCGGATTTGATACTATCTTACTGTAATATAGGTAACCTGAATGTTACTTAAACCATTAATGAGGTTTCCGGGGCTTAATGCGGGAACTATTTAATATAAGATAGTTAAGGGGAAACCCGGAAGGAAAGAGTTCCTTCCAGAATGAATTAATGATGTTGATAGAGTATTAGTTAAATATATTACCAATCCTATCAACTAAACCTAAGTATGCTGTTTTTAATTTGCGTAATTGATAAGCATCTGTATATTTCCAGTCAGGGCTCCAATTCTCGCTACTAAAACTACATATATTTAATTCACCAAGCTCTTTTTGCAATTCTTCGATTTGTTGATGGACAGAAGTACTTGAAGCAAGGCTCTTGCCCATCCCTTGACCGTTCCAGCGGAATACGGGATTGGGATAAGTACTGAATCACCATTTGACTCCAACATGGGTAATACTTTCATAAATGAACTGAATGCGCTGTAATTATGCCCGCCATAAGTACAGATGTCTGTTTTGTAAACGGTTCCTGGATGGGGTTTAGGATTAACCTGATCGATTTTTGTGGTTACTGAGCGTTTACCATTGATTAGTAACTTAAGTTTGCAAGAGTCCAGTGTGTAATAAATATTACTTAATAAGGTAAGTAATATAAAGTTTAATTATCAGATGAATTAAAAGAATGACTGTTATTTGTTGATAATCTTAAGTTTATAAAATGGTAAGCGGCAAAGGAAAAATAATTTTAAAGACTAAATGTTATGAGGACTAAATATTTAGCCAGTAGTAAAAAGAGGGTTTTGGTAATTTTTTTAGTGCGGCGCTGAATATGTTTATGATATCAACGCCGCCTTCATATTAAAACTCGCCAGTTACGAGTTGTTCCACTGAAGTGGAAGGAGATAGTTACACGTTAAACAGGAAGTTCATTACATCGCCATCTTTAACGATATATTCTTTTCCTTCCGCACGCATTTTGCCTGCTTCTTTTGCACCTTGTTCACCTTTATAGGTGATGAAATCTTCAAATGCGATAGTCTGGGCACGGATAAATCCTTTTTCAAAATCAGTATGGATTTTACCCGCTGCTTGTGGTGCAGTTGCGCCTACCGGAATTGTCCATGCGCGGACTTCTTTCACACCTGCGGTGAAATAGGTTTGCAGATTCAACAGTTCGTACCCGGCGCGAATAACACGGTTCAGGCCCGGTTCTTCCAGCCCCATTTCAGCCATAAATTCTTCACGGTCTTCATCTTCCAGTTCTGCGATATCTGCTTCAATTGCAGCACAAACAGGAACAACCACAGAGCCTTCCTGCGCAGCAATGGCACGAACGGTGTCAAGATGTGGGTTGTTTTCAAAACCATCCTCATTGACGTTAGCAATGTACATTGTTGGTTTCAGGGTCAGGAAGCTCAGGTAACGAATAGCGGCTTTCTCTTCCACACTCAGATCTAAAGCACGCAACATGCCTGCCTGTTCAAGGTGTGGAAGACATTTTTCCAGCGCGGCTAATTCAGTTTTAGCGTCTTTATCGCCACCTTTGGCTTTTTTCTGGACGCGCTGGATAGCACGCTCACAGGTTTCCAGATCTGACAGGGCCAGTTCAGTATTGATAACGTCAATATCAGCCGCAGGATCAACCTGACCGGAAACGTGTATGATATTGTCATTGTCGAAGCAACGTACAACGTGACCAATCGCTTCAGTTTCACGAATGTTGGTCAGGAACTGGTTACCCAGACCTTCGCCTTTTGACGCGCCTTTTACCAGACCGGCAATATCCACAAATTCCATTGTGGTTGGCAGAATGCGCTGTGGTTTAACAATTTCAGCCAGCTTGTCGAGGCGTGGATCCGGCATCGGAACAACACCGGTATTTGGCTCGATAGTGCAGAAAGGGAAGTTTGCTGCTTCGATACCTGCTTTGGTTAACGCATTGAATAATGTAGATTTACCGACGTTAGGCAGGCCAACGATACCGCATTTGAATCCCATAAATTTATCACCTTTGATTACTTATACACCAACAATGAAGATGCTCTTTGTCTGGCTGAAAAGCCATAGGGCATAACCTGTCGGTGAGTTATATAAAATTGGCGCCATTATACACGCAATAGCATCACGTGCCATGTACTCCCGTCAGGCACTGGCTTTAAATGCGTGCAGGCGGTTAATGGCTTTGCTCATGCCATCTTTCATAAGAATATCAGTACAGCTTAATGCTTCAGCGATAGCATCATCAATCAGCTTTTGTTCACCGACCGGTGGCTTGCCAAGTACAAATCCCACAACTTTGTTTTTATCACCCGGATGGCCGATACCAATCCTCAGACGATGGAAATTAGGATTATTACCAAATTTGTTCTGGATATCTTTCAGTCCGTTATGCCCGCCATTACTGCCGCCCAGCTTCATTTTTGCCACACCCGGCGGGAGATCAAGCTCATCATGTGCAACCAGAATTTCATCCGGCTGGATACGGTAAAACCCAGCCAGGGCAAGAACAGACTTACCACTGAGGTTCATGAATGTCGTTGGCACCAGTAGGCGGACATCTTGCCCGTTCATATTAATGCGAGCGGTATAACCGAAAAATTTACTTTCTTCTTTTAAAGACTGGTTATGGCGCTGTGCTAATAAATCGACAAACCATGCTCCTGCATTATGACGGGTTTGAGCATATTCAGCCCCGGGGTTTGCCAGACCAACGATTAATTTTATGTTACTCACAGTTTGGTTTCGCTTATTGGCATTAATGTATTAAAAAAAGAGGCCTAGTTTACCTGCCTCAGAGCTTGAGTACAAAATTGATTATGATATTAGATAATAGGATGTCGGTATTAAAAATAAGTTAAAATTTGCACAGCTTGTGATCACTGGCGCAATAACCTTTTTAATACTATGGCTATAATAACTAGGAGGCATCCGCTTTCGTGCTTTTGAGTTCGTTTGTAAACAAATTACGTTCACAAAAAGTATTGGAGGTTGGCTATGGGACGTAAAAAAGCGTTTATTCTGGGCAATATTTTTATGGGATTAGGTATGGCTGGGATGCTTATTAGTCTAGCCTATGTCTTGCTCAGCCATATATTTAGTATCAAGGAATCTGAATTTTTTGCGGGAGTTGCACTGGTAGGGTTATTTGTCGGTGCACTTATTTGGTTGGGTGGCGCTAGTCTTGGAGGGCGGGAGCATATTACGGATAAGTATTGGTGGTTGAAAAATCATGATGAGCGCTATCGTCGCAAAAAACAACATAAGCATTCGTAATTTTATTAAGATATATTTATATTTTGATATAACGCTATTATTAGCATTGCACACAATATAACACGGGTATTTTGTTAGCTGGGTTATTAACATATTTCAGTTATTTCAAGTTGCAGCTGATAACGCTGCAACTTGAAAGGTAATGAATCTTAGAATATTGCATTAATTCCCAGACTGAAATTATAGTCAGGCTCCTCACCGCTACCTTCATTACGGGTTACAGTAATAAAACTATGTAGGTTATTGACCAGTCCCATATTCATCCCAAGGGTATATTGCCGCCAGTTTTTGCTCCGTTTACTACTTTCTATTACAAAGGAAGTTTTGGTGGCATTAATAGCACTACGTATTTTGGTGCTGAGATCCCCGAACTGGCGATTAAACTGAACAGAAGCATAAGGATTAAAGCGACCTAACTGAGTGTCTACACGCCAGCCCAGTGTACCAACTTCAGACGTATATCTCTGACCAGAAAAGTGCATGGATGTACTGTTATTTTCGTGTTCACGATAACCATTAACATCACCTTTATCCCAGATAAACTGCACAATCGGGCTGGTAGTGATGACTTCAGTCACAGGAATATTCCAGTTGGCAGTAATGCGGGCACCCCATTGTTTACCCAATGTTGAACCAATTTCTCTACGGGTAGCTTCACCAAGCTCAATATTACGGATCAGGCTATCGTAATTTATATGCGAATAGTGGAGATCACCACTCAGCCACGCGTTGCCATAGAGATTCCACAGTCCGTAAGCGATAACAGTATGTCCCAGCCCTTCATAGGTGAAGCTGGAAGCGAGAGTTCGTTCATCCTCGTAGTGAGAATAGAGCGCTCCCAGTAATAGATTATCTGTCAGCTGGTAGTCACTACCCAACGTGAAGCTATCATTACCGCTATGTGTATAACCGCCAAATACGCCGATTTTTCCCGGTGTATTACCGGCATCGCGGAGCTGCTGTAAGTGGCCATCAAGGAATGAACGAACACCTTTGACCGGGAGTTGATTGACACTAGTTAGTGATGCCACAAGGAATGGTGCAGTATAGATTGAGGTAATGTATTGACCGGTGACATGATGAACATATGGGGTCGGGTGGAAGCCATCAGAGAATAAGAATTCTTTGTCTTTATCAAAATTTGTATCTTGTGAAGAACACTGATCAGCAAGTTCTCCCTGAGGGCAAGGGTAACCTAATGTATTCTGAATACCGTATGCATAGGGGTTTTCCATGACTTCGCGTAGTAGAGCATTAATATCAGCACGCAGGATATTGCCATGACTTTGACTGATTTTATCATCTACCTGTTTGTTATAACTATCGGTGAATTCGGTGGCTTTTTGGCGGTATTTGTTATAAGCATACTTCAGTAATGTTACATCTATTCCAGACTTTTTTGCCAATTCTTCAAGGAGTTTATTAATCGCCATTTCACGGGCTTCACCGCTGGGAATATCGTGTTTATTAACCTCCTGGCGGATCTTTTCTAATATTTCTTTAATCTGCTCCGGAGTTTTGCCCATGGTGACTAATTCCTTTTCAACCAATGTTTCCATAAGTTTGGGCGTTGTTCCCACATCAGGAACGGTTGGTACGATGATTAGTCCGGCTCCGGCTTTGACCAGCGTGTTGATTTGGTTTGATGTGGCATTTGCACTGGCATCAACAATTTCATGTGATTTTTTAGAATCATCCGACATAATATTATAAGCTTGTAAAGCAGCAGTCATGTCATTACCACCGACCCAATGAATATAGATACCATTTGGATCGGCTTTTCCTCCGTGTTGTTTAAGATAATTATCCAGCTGCTTTTCTGTTGTATCCTGGTGTTTTGGCATCGGCAGTGCGGTTGCACCTCCTTCAGCGTAGTTAGTTCCGTTTTTCTTGGAAGGAGTTAAGTCTTTACCGGTAATGTGGCGGCTCACATATTCATCATACAGTTCACTATTTGCTCCGTCGGTTGTATAACGTCCTTTATTCCCGCCGTCACTCAGACTATCGCCGAAGACATAGGTAGTATCATAAGCATATGAATTTGTAATGAAACTGGATAAAAGTAGTGTTGTAGTTGATATTCCGAAAAGTATTTTTTTCATTGGAGTTCTCCAGAGAACGTAACCATTGCTTTCCTCTCAGCTCTTATCCCCCCGATATTGTTGGATTAAGAGTTGACTCCTTATATTCCCTGATAATTTCAATATGATATTACTTCTGGTTACTTATACGAAAAATCAACGTGATGCGGATGTATGTATATAGAAAGAGAAAATGTGACGGAAAAAGAAAAGCGCAAGGGAGAGATTCTTTCCCCGTGCGCTTTATTTTTTACGACATCAAATCAGAAGCGGGAGCTAACACCCAGACTGAAATTGTAGTTTGGATCCTGTGAGCTGCCTTCATTACGGGTAACGGAAGCAAAACCATGGATATTACCGAACAGATTGGCGTTCGCACCTATAGTATATTGACGCCAGTCTTTGCTCTGTTTACTGCTATCCGTAACAAACGATGTTTTGGTTGATAGAATAGCACTGCGCAGTTTGTACTGGGTATCACCGAACTGGTGATTAAACTGAATAGATGCATATGGGTTGAAACGACCCAGTTGGGTATCTACACGCCAGCCCAGTGTCCCGACTTTAGAGGTGTAATTTTGGTCACTGAAACGCATGGCAGAACTGTTATTGCCGGATTCGTGATAGCCTTTAACATCACCTTTATCCCAGCTGAACTGCACAATCGGACTAGTGGTGACGATATCAGTGACAGGAATATCCCAGTTAGCGGTAAGGCGGGCACCCCATTGTTTACCGGTGGTTGAGCCTGTTTCTTTGCGGTTTGCCTGACCAAGCTGGATACTACGGGTCAGGCTATCGTAATTGATACGGGCATAGTGAATATCACCACTCAACCATGCGTTATCAAAGAGATTCCACTGTGCATAACCGGTTGCCACATGCCCATTTCCTTCGTAAGTAAAGTTAGAAACAGGGGAACGATCAAATTTGTTGTTGGAGTACAGAGCGCCCAGTAAAAAGTTTTCCGCCAGTTGGTAATCGCCGCCTAACGTAAAGGAATCATGACGGTTATCGGTATAGCTACTGAAAACCCCAAATTTCCCCTGTTCATTGCCGGTATGGCGTAGCTGTTGCAGATGACCATCAAGGGAGGCACGGGTGCCTTTGACCGGGGTGCGGTTGACCTGATTCAGTGTCATAACCTGGGATGGGGCGATAAGGGTGGATACTATATATTGGCCCATAATTTTGTGTGCTAATGGTGATGGGTGGAAATTGTCAGAGAATATAAACTCTTTGCGTTTATCAAAGTCAGCATCTTCAGACTTGCAGTAACGGGAGCTTTTACCTACGGTACAGGAATAACCAAGATTATTATTAAAACCATAACTAAATGGATTATCGATAACTTCATGCAATAGACCGTAGATATCGGCACGTAGAATATTGCCGTTATTTGCGCTGATTTTATCATCCACTATCTTGTTATAATCTTTAGTGTACTTTGTTGCGAGCATACTGGCTTTGGAATATCCCTCAGTCAGATTTTTTTTTACTTTTTCAGCGTCTAAATTAAAGTCTTTACTGGCTTTTTGAGCCAGAGAATCAAAGACTTTTTGGAGAGCCAGATGACGTGCTTCACCATTAGGGAGATCAGCATCATTAATATCTGAGTGAACTTTACCTAAAGTTCCTTTTATAATAACTTTAATTTTGTCCTCTGATATTCCTTTATTTTTTAACTCTTTTTCCAATCCCATTGTTAAAACTTCGTCTAACACTCTAGGAGCCATACCAACATCAGGAATGGTTGGTGCAATGATTAACCCAACTCCTGCATCCACCAGTTGGTTAATCTGCCCTGCAGCTGCTTCTGCACTCTCTATAAGCTCACTATATGCTTTATTGGGATCGCCTAAAGTATTTTGTAACGTTTGAGCAATATCGTTCCCACCTATCCAGTGTATAAAGATAGCATTAGGATCTACGCAATTATTATTTCTCAGAACGTCTTTGAGCTGGTTATCTGTTGTATTATCAGGATTTTTAGGATTCAACTTACTGATAGCTGTTGCACCACCTACTGCAAGATTGGTGCCACCATGTTTTGAACTAAAGTGGTCTTGGTTAAGTGATACCCGAGAAACATATTGGCTATACACTTCTTTTTGGTCAGAGGTGTAGACTCCATTATTTCCACTATCGCTTAAACTATTTCCATTCGTACAAAGAATATTAAAAGACTGAGCATTAGCAATGGTGCTGACTGAAAGCGCTAATAGGGCAGGTGCAAATAAAAAAGCTTTTTTCACTGGTATTCTCCATAAATAGTTTTTGTTATTTATCAGTTCCCCAATTTTTTTAATGACGAAGTCTGAGCAATGCCTTTTCGGAAGTTTTGAGGTGCTGACAGGTTAAATATTTTGTGATTTCCATCAAGTTGTTAACCATCTGATAACAATTGACTAAATTAGAGTATGTTCAAACGTAAAAAATAATCCATATCACATTGAATTATTTGTAAATAATGTGATGTCTGACCAGTGTGTCTGAAATAATTAACCCAGTATATTTATATTATTTCAGTGTTAAGTTTTATGCGGGTTTAGGCTGAAGAAGGGATTTGAAGGGGATGAAAAAATGCAGGGCACAACATTGTTGCCCTGCATTTTTAATTAATCAGCTGATTAAAATTAATCGACTTCTATCGTGTTTATTGCCTACAAAATCAGAAGCTGGCGTTGATACCTAAGCTGAAATCATAGTTAGCATCTTGTGCACTGCCTTCATTACGGGTGACGGATGCAAAACCGCGTACGTTACCGAACAGATTAGCATTTGCACCTACAGTATATTGACGCCAGTCTTTGCTCTGTTTGCCACTATCCACAACAAACGATGTTTGGGTAGAGTTAATGGCACTGCGCATTTTAGACTGGGTATCGCCGAACTGGTGGTTAAACTGAACAGACGCATATGGGTTGAAACGACCCAGCTGAGTATCTACACGCCAGCCCAGAGTAGCGATTTTAGAGGTGTAACTCTGGTCACTGAAGTGCATAGAAGAACTTTCATTACCGGATTCACGATAGCCTTTAACATCACCTTTATCCCAGCTGAACTGCACAATCGGGCTGGTGGTAACAATGTTGGTAACTGGGATATCCCAGTTGGCAGTAAGACGGGCACCCCATTGTCTACCTGTAGTTGAGCCTACTTCTCTGCGAGTTGCCTGACCCAGTTGGATGCTACGGGTTAAGCTGTCGTAATTGATGTCCGCATAGTGGAGATCACCACTTAGCCATGCTTTGTTAAATACGTTCCACAAGCCATAGGCAGTGGCAACATGTGCATCACTTTGATAAGAGAAGTTAGAGGTCGGTGAACGCTCAGTATTATCATTAGAGTACAGGGCACCCAGTAACAAACGCTCTGTTAACTGATAATCGCCACCTAAAGTAAAGGTGGTATTACGGCCGCCGCTATAGCCACCGAATACACCTGTTTTCCCTTGCTCATTACCACCGCTGCGCAGTTGTTGCAGATGACCATCAAGGGAAGCCCGCGTACCTTTAACCGGAGCACGGTTGACCTGATTCAGGGTCATAACCTGTGATGGGGCAATATAGATGGATTCTATATATTGGCCCATAATTTTGTGTGCTAGTGGAGTTGGGTGGAATTGATCAGCGAATAAAAATTCTCTGATATTATTGAATTCAGGATTATCCTTTCCGTCTATTTTAGAAACACATTCACTGGCTGACTGTCCCTGAGGGCAGGCATAACCTAATGTATTTTGAATACCATAACTATAAGGATTGTCGATCACTTCCTTTAGCAGACCGTTGATATCGGCACGCAGGATATTGCCCTTGCTCTCGCTGATTTGTTTATCCACTAATTCGTTATAAGCATCGGTGAGTTTTGTTGCACCTTCACTTGCATCACCATAGGCGGTAATAAGTTGTTTATATAACTCTTCGGTTTTAGTGTTGATTTCAGCCTCAACTTTAGCTTTTTCCTCTGGAGTTGCGGCCTTGTCCATATCAGCTTGAGCTGATTTTGCGGCTGCCTTTGCGGCAACTACTTTCAAGGTGCCTTCAAGAACTTTATCACGGAAAACACCAGAAGGGGTTTCGTATCTATTAATACCATCATGGACTAATGTTAAGGTTTCTTTTGTTGTTTTGTTAATTTCGTTTGCAATTGCTGTTTTTTTATCAGCTTCTTCATTGTTTTTTGGTGGTTCGACAAAAGTGTTAGGATCAATATGGTTAGCCGCTAAAACCTGATTAAAAACTGCTTGGCTAAGTAATGTTTCTAACATTCTTGGAGTAGTGCCGACATCAGGCACAGTTGGCGCTATGACCAAGCCGGCGCCAGCGTTCACCAATTGAGTGATCTGCCTTGATGCTTCTGTAGCACTTTTCCCGACAATGTCATACGATTCAGAAGGGTCCTTCGGATTTTTACTTCCTGCGATTAATGCTGCTGCAAGATCATTCCCACCTACCCAATGGATATAGATTCCATTAGAGTCAGCCTGTTGATTATGCTGTGCCAAATACTGACTTACTTGTTCCTTAGTCCCAAGACCACGCTCACTATATTCTTTAAGAGCTGTCGAGCCTGCTTGTGAATAGTTGGTGCCGCCTTCTTCACTGGAGGGTTTTAATTCGATATTTGCAAGTTTTTTAGCAAGATATTCATTATAAAGCTGGCTAGTTTTTCCATCCGTGGTGAAACGTTCTACACCTTTAGTATTTCCAGTATCACTCAAACTATCGCCAAAAACATAAAGATTGTCATAAGCATGGGCATTAGAAATGGTGCTGATTGAAAGTGCTAACAGTGCTGGTGTGAATAAAAATGCCTTTTTCATTAGCATTATCCTTACTTAAATAGTTTTTATTTATCAGCAACATCGGCTTTTTTTAATGGCAAAGCCTAAGCGACGCCTCTTCATAAGTTTGAAGGTGCTGATAGGTTGAATATGTCTGATTGATATCTGGCTGGTCAGATCAATAATCTATGGGGAACAACTTTTCTGGATTGAATGGTGTTTCCTGTCTGAGTAGTCCAAATGAGCCTGAAATTTATCTCATCAGATAATCTTAATTTTTTCGATGAAAAATATTTACTAACATAACTGTTGTTTTTTTTAAGGTATTTTTTATCGTCAGTTTTCAAAACGGCGACAGGTTAGCAGCAACCACACGGGCGCACCAGTATTGTTACGTTTATAGAGGACTGGACGTACCAGATGATTTGTTATGCACAGATATGATTGTTGTTTTTCTGTTCTGATATGTTGATGGCGAGTTTTCCTGAGATATTAATCATAAATCAGATTAACTTGTTGATATGGATGATTATTTTTATATTGTGAATATTATCTTGATTAACTAAACCGATATCTAATTATTTCATCTGATTGCTAAATAAACAGAAAAACCCGCTGGTACAGGCGCACCAACGGGTTTTTTCAGCGATGATTTATTTAATCACTTGTATAAGTTTGTGCTCAAAATCTGCACTGGCTTATATTTTAGTGTTCAAACATTGCAGAGATTGACTCTTCATTGCTGATACGGCGGATTGCTTCAGCAAGCATGCCAGACAGTGTCAGAGTACGAACTTTGTTCAACGCCTTGACCTCATCAGACAGAGGAATTGTGTCACAGACAATAAATTCATCTATCACTGAGTTCTTGATGTTTTCTACAGCATTACCAGAGAAGATTGGGTGTGTTGCATAAGCAAACACCCGCTTAGCTCCGCGCTCTTTCAGTGCTTCAGCGGCTTTACACAGCGTGCCACCTGTATCGATCATGTCATCAACCAGAATGCAGTCACGGCCTGCAACATCACCAATGATATGCATAACTTGAGAAACGTTCGCACGTGGGCGGCGCTTATCAATAATAGCCATGTCAGTATCATTCAGCAGCTTAGCAATAGCACGGGCGCGAACAACACCACCAATATCTGGAGAAACAACAATCGGGTTTTCCAGCCCTTTCTGGAGCATATCTTCCAGCAGGATTGGGCTACCAAATACATTATCAACCGGAACATCAAAGAAGCCTTGGATCTGCTCGGCGTGCAGGTCAACCGTGAGAACACGGTCTACACCAACGCTGGACAAAAAGTCCGCAACGACTTTGGCAGTGATAGGCACACGCGCTGAACGAACACGACGATCCTGACGGGCATAACCAAAGTAAGGAATTACCGCAGTAATACGTCCGGCAGAAGCGCGACGCAGCGCATCGACCATAACGACCAATTCCATCAGGTTATCGTTGGTTGGTGCACAAGTGGACTGGATGATGAATACATCGCCACCGCGTACATTTTCATTGATTTGAACACTGACTTCACCGTCGCTGAAACGACCGACAGCAGCGTCTCCCAGGCTTGTGTACAGACGGTTGGCAACACGTTGTGCTAGTTCAGGGGTGGCATTACCAGCAAAAAGCTTCATATCGGGCACGAGAAAAACCTCAGGCTTGCGTCCAGAGAGATATTGTTGACCAATCAAACCGCTACTCATTAAAGCAAAACAACGATCCATTGGTTCAATAACATGTTTATCCCAGAGCTGTTTGTTTACAGCGAAATGTATGCAATGGTGAAATGTTAACGCCACGCGCAACAAAGCCCTGCATCCACTCTGGGGCTTGATTTAACACCTTACGGGCTGATGCTTCTGATTCGAACTCGCCGAAAACACATGCACCTGTCCCGGTCAGGCGTGACGGGGTGTATTCTAACAGCCATGAAAGAAGCTGTTCAACCTTACGGAAACGTTTTCTTGCGATTGGCTCACAATCATTTTTGAATGGTGCCTGTAATAATGCGGGTAAAGTGCGGATCGGAGAATTTCTTTTTAATTCAGGATCTGTGAATATTTTTGGGGTCGGGATCTCAATTCCGGGGTGAGCAACCAGAAACCATTTCTCTTCAGGTGAGGCTGGTTGGAGTTTTTCACCGATGCCTTCGGCAAAAGCTGCGTGTCCTTTAACGAAGACAGGAACGTCCGCGCCGAGGGTGACGCCAAGTTGTGCCAGTTCATCATCCGACAGGTTTGTCTGCCAGTGATAGTTCAGGGCAATTAGTACCGTGGCTGCATTGGAAGAACCACCACCCAGACCGCCACCCATAGGCAGGCGTTTATGAATGTGGATATCTGCGCCCCGGTATTGGGTGCCGATTGACTGCTTTTCAGCGTGCTCTTGTAATAACCGCGCAGCCCGGACGATCAGATTATCGTCATTTGGCACACTTTTAACGGGTGTCAGCAGGCGGATCTGATTATCCTGACGGGGAGTGATGGTTATTTCATCACCATAATCCAGAAACTGAAACAGTGTTTGTAGTTCATGATAGCCATCAGAACGGCGCCCGGTGATATATAAAAATAAATTTAATTTTGCCGGAGAAGGCCAGGTCAAAGTCATTATTGGGTAGTCCAGTTATCCATTTTCAGTTTAATACGGTTTTTACCCTGGGTCAGTTCCAGCCGGTTTGGTAAGGCGGGAGTCATTGACGTATCGTACCCCTGATAATTTACCTGCCAGATTTCACCATTTTCTTTATCGCTTACCGATTTAAGCAGATAGTTTTTATCCAGCTGAAAATCGCGGGCATTGCCGGGCAGGCCGATAATCCAGCTTTTCAGATTATCCAAAGGAATATTCATATTGGTAAGCTTATAAATCAGTTCTTCCGGATTATTACTGATATATTTTTTCCCTTCATTGTCCGTAATCTGGGTGATATTAGGCTCAACAGATAATTCCAGTTCAGTTGTCCCTAATGGATTTAGCAGAAGTAGCTTGTAGTTATTTACTGCATATTGTTGCCAGAAAAAACGGGCATACACTTTCTTTTCATTTGCCAGATAAGCGAAAGATCCCCGGGTTTGATAATGAGTCAAATTTTGCAATTGTGCTTTGCGATCATTCCATTGCGGGGAGCTCATTGACCCTGTTCCGTCTGGTGCCTGTGTAACGGTACAAGCCGTCAGCAAAACAGCGGAGAGGGGGAGTAAACGAAAAAATGATGGTATTTTCATAGGGTAGCCCAATGGTGTGATAGCGAATAATGTGCAATCAAAGTCTATAATCAAGGAGGTAATTTAGCGAAGTTTCGTTAAAATTTCCCGAATAATTATAGCCGAACTGTTTGATTGACTTTTATTGAACTGTTGCATCAAGTAGAATGCTCAACCAATGAGAGTCCTTACGAAAGGTGTAGGTTTATGAGAATGATTATTAATATTGTTATGAGCCAATGCCAGATAACTCAACGCAGTTAAGATGACTTTATTAGCACTCGGTATAAATCACAAAACAGCGCCTGTTTCTTTGCGTGAACGGGTAGCCTTTTCTCCCGATACGATAGGGCTTGCACTTGATAATCTGCTCCAGCAGCCGCTGGTGAGGGGCGGGGTTGTGCTGTCAACCTGTAATCGCACCGAACTGTATCTCAGTGTCGAACAGCAGGACAACCTGAAAGAGCAACTCATTAATTGGTTATGCGAATATCACCAGTTAAGCCACGATGAACTCAACACGAGCCTTTACTGGCATCTGGGGAGTGATGCTGTCAGCCATTTAATGAGAGTTGCCAGCGGTCTGGATTCACTGGTGCTTGGTGAACCTCAAATTTTAGGTCAGGTGAAAAAAGCTTTTTCTGAATCGCAGAGTTCCCAATCCTTATCAGGGGAATTAGAGCGCCTGTTCCAGAAATCATTTTCTGTTGCCAAACGGGTCAGAACTGAAACAGAAATTGGGGCGAATGCGGTTTCTGTCGCTTTTGCTGCCTGTACGCTCGCCCGGCAGATCTTTGAGTCGCTTTCCCAGTTAAATATCCTGCTGGTAGGAGCCGGGGAAACGATTGAGCTTGTCGCCCGTCATCTTAAAGAGCACCGGGTTAACCATCTTATGATTGCCAACCGCACAAAAGAGCGTGCGTATACGCTGGCGAATGAGGTGAATGCGGAAGTGATATCCCTGTCGGAAATTGATACCCGACTGGCAGAAGCAGATATCGTCATTAGTTCTACAGCCAGCCCTTTACCGATTATTGGTAAAGGAATGGTCGAACGGGCACTAAAACTGCGCCGTAATCAACCCATGCTGCTGATTGATATTGCTGTTCCCCGAGATATCGAGCCGGATGTTGAGAAATTGAGTGACGCCTATTTGTACAGTGTTGATGATTTACAGGCCATTATTCAGCAAAATCTTGCGCAACGTAAAGCAGCGGCGGTGATTGCTGAAGGAATTGTACAACAAGAGAGCACTCATTTTATGGATTGGTTGCGTTCGCAGGGCGCAGTTAATACAATTCGCGAATATCGGGAACAGGCAGAAAAAATCAGGGCTGAGATGACTGCAAAAGCATTAATGTCCATACAGCAGGGTGCTGACGCAGAACAGGTCATCAACCAGTTAACTCACCAATTGACGAATCGTCTGATCCATACACCAACTAAATCACTCCAAAAGGCTGCCAGTGACGGCGATTTAGAACGCCTGAATCTCCTGCGGGACGGCCTTGGGCTGGATCCATAACCCTATTCTAAATAAGGTCTGATATTACGAATGAAGCCTTCTATTGTCGCTAAACTGGAAGCATTGCAAGAACGCCATGAAGAAGTACTGGCTCACCTCGGTGATGCCGAAGTGATCGCTGATCAAGAGCGTTTCCGTGCATTATCAAAGGAATATGCTCAACTTACCGATGTAACTAGCTGTTTTAAATCCTGGAAAATAATTCAGGATGATTTACAGACAGCCGAGATGATGCTTGATGATCCTGAAATGAGGGAAATGGCGCAGGAAGAACTCAAGGACGCAAAAATTCGTAATGAAGAGTTGGAGCAGCAACTCCAGTTATTGCTGTTGCCAAAAGATCCGGATGATGAGCGCAACTGTTTTCTGGAAGTTCGTGCGGGAACCGGTGGTGATGAAGCGGCAATATTTGCCGGAGATCTGTTCCGGATGTATAGCCGTTACGCCGAATCTCGTCGTTGGAAAGTAGAAATTATGAGTGCCAACGAAGGGGAACATGGCGGTTACAAAGAGGTTATCGCGAAAGTTTCTGGTGAGCAGGTTTACGGACATTTGAAATTTGAATCAGGTGGTCATCGTGTTCAACGTGTGCCGGAAACAGAATCTCAGGGTCGTATCCATACTTCGGCCTGTACAGTAGCGGTACTGCCGGAAATTCCGGAAGCTGAATTGCCGGAAATCAGCTCAGCAGACCTGAAAATTGATACCTTCCGTTCTTCCGGTGCGGGTGGTCAGCACGTTAATACCACCGACTCCGCGATCCGAATTACCCATATTCCTACCGGAATTGTGGTGGAATGTCAGGACGAACGTTCGCAACATAAAAATAAAGCTAAAGCATTATCTGTGCTGGGTGCCCGTATTCGTGCTGCTGAAATGCAGAAGCGTCAGGAAGCTGAAGCCTCTGAACGCCGTAACCTGCTTGGCTCTGGTGACCGTTCAGATCGCAACCGGACTTATAACTTCCCGCAAGGACGAGTGACTGACCACCGCATCAACCTGACGCTATACCGCCTTGATGAAGTCATGGAAGGTAAACTGGATATGTTGATCCAGCCAATCATTACCGAATATCAGGCTGACCAGTTATCAGCACTGTCAGAGCAGGATTAATGAATTATCAACATTGGCTGCAATACGCCGCGGCTCTGTTATCTGATAATTTGCCTGCTGATAGCAGCCCTAAGCGAGAGGCGGAGATCCTGTTAGGGCATGTGACAGGTCGCTCCCGCACTTATCTGATAGCGTTTAGCGAAACGTCCATTTCAGGAGAAGAAACCCTTCAGCTTGATGGCTTACTGGCTCGCCGACTGAAAGGTGAGCCAATCGCTTATATTGTCGGTGAGAAAGAGTTCTGGTCATTACCACTTGCAGTCTCACCCGCAACTCTGATCCCGCGGCCTGACACGGAGTGTCTGGTGGAAAAAGCACTTGAATTGTTGCCGGAAACACCGGCACAAATCCTCGATCTTGGCACCGGAACGGGCGCGATCGCTCTGGCACTGGCATCTGAAAGGCGTGATTGCCATGTCACGGGAGTCGATATTAATCCTGAAGCAGTCATACTGGCAAAAAACAATGTTGAAAAGATCAATATTGGAAAAGTCAATGGACAAGAAGCTATTCACAATGTGAATTTTTTACAAAGTGAGTGGTTTTCTGCAGTGGGTGACAGACAATTTGATATGATTGTCAGTAATCCCCCGTATATAGATGAGAATGACCCTCATTTGAAAGAAGGGGATGTTAGGTTTGAACCGGCCACTGCATTGATTGCCGCACAAAATGGTTTGGCGGATTTACAGGCAATCGTGGAACAGGCCCGCCATTTTCTATTATCGAATGGATGGCTGTTATTGGAACATGGCTGGAAACAGGGAGCAGTTGTCAGGAACCTGTTTTTAGAGAAGGGTTATCATCAGATAGCGACTTTTCAGGATTATGGTGGTAATGAACGTATCACGGTAGGTCGATGGAATAAAAATGAAACCCATAACTAATTATGAATTCAATGATGCTCCCCTGATTGATGGTATTATTCTGGTATCGAAGGCTATTCGCCCTGATTTCCCTCAGACATTAGTGTCAGAGCAGTTAACTGCGTTAGTCGAAGAAGCACAGCAGGCACTTTTTTCAATCAATGACCATAAAGAAAAACTGCAATCATTACTGACACTTTTTTATCAGGAGTGGAAGTTTGGTGGAGCAAATGGGGTGTACTGTCTATCGGATACTCTATGGCTGGATAGTGTAATTGCTTCCCGTCAGGGGGCACCGGTTGCACTGGGTGCGCTATTTGTGCATATCGCTCAGATGTTGGCTATTCCTATAACGCCGATAATATTTCCGACCCAGTTGATATTGCGTATTGATTTGCCTGATCAACCTGCTTGGTTTATTAACCCCATGAATGGGGAAACGCTTAATGAACATATCCTTGATGTCTGGCTGAAAGGTAACATTGGCCCGACTGTCCGGCTGGAAAAGAAAGACTTACAGGAAGCCGATAACAGCAGCTTAGTACGCAAAATCACTGATACGATCAAAGTTTCTCTGATGGAAGAAAAAAAGATGGAACTGGCACTTAAAGCCAGTGAAGTTGTGCTGATGTTTGATCCGGATGACCCATATGAAATCCGTGATCGTGGGCTTATTTATGCCCAGCTTGACTGTGATCATATTGCGGTTTCAGATTTGAGTTACTTTGTAGAACATTGTCCTGAAGACCCTATCTCAGAGATGATAAAAATGCAGATTAATTCTATAGATAGAGAACGCCGAACCATAGTGCTGCACTAACCTTACTATCACATTGGTAGGCAGGTATTAAGCGGATGGTGGCAGAGTTATTCACACCTGATTTGGTGTTTTATTAAAAAATTTTTTACCCTTAACAAATGATTTGTTCTTAACATTTGTCCTTAACAGCAGAAGGTATAAGCATGCAACAGAAAGTGGTTAATATTGGTGATATCAGGGTCGCAAATGATCTGCCATTTGTGTTGTTTGGTGGCATGAATGTCCTGGAATCACGGGATTTGGCCATGAAGATTTGTGAACACTATGTCACGGTGACACAAAAACTGGGCATTCCTTATGTTTTTAAAGCCTCTTTTGATAAGGCTAACCGCTCTTCTATCCGTTCTTACCGTGGCCCGGGTCTTGAAGAGGGAATGAAAATTTTTCAGGAACTGAAACAAACCTTCGGCGTAAAAATTATTACTGATGTACACGAACCCGCGCAAGCGCAGCCTGTAGCTGAAGTGGTTGATGTTATCCAGCTTCCTGCTTTTCTTGCCCGTCAGACCGATCTGGTGGAAGCGATGGCGAAAACGGGTGCGGTGATTAACGTTAAAAAACCACAGTTTGTCAGCCCGGGGCAAATGGGCAATATCGTCGAGAAATTCAAAGAAGGCGGTAATGATCAGGTGATTTTGTGTGATCGTGGCAGCAACTTCGGTTATGACAATCTGGTTGTAGATATGCTGGGCTTCGGTGTGATGCAACAGGCAACTAACGGTTCACCAATCATTTTCGATGTTACTCATGCGTTGCAGTGCCGTGACCCATTTGGTGCAGCTTCCGGCGGGCGTCGCGGGCAGGTTGCTGAATTAGCTCGTGCGGGAATGGCAGTGGGTATCGCAGGTTTATTCCTTGAAGCACACCCAGATCCGGAAAATGCAAAATGTGACGGCCCATCAGCACTGCCACTGGCAAAACTGGAAGCATTCCTGATGCAGATGAAAGCGATTGATGATGTAGTGAAAAGCTTTCCAGAGCTGGATACCAGTAACTAATTCTTGAGCTGTTTGGATGTATTGCTGAAATTGCGGTTATACCCTTCGTCTTTCAAGTTGCCTCTTTGTTGGCTGCGCTCGCTCACCCCGGTCACATAGCTATCTATGCTCCCGGGGATGAACTCCCTTGCCGCCGCGATGCAACTTGAAATCCATTGGGTATATATTTATTTATACCTTGTAGCCGCATATTTTAATTATTGATGGCTGGCTTTATCCACTGAGACACAAATTTCAGGTGAATATTCAACTTTCATCTCTTTTAATGCCTTAGGTAAAGTCGCATAAAAACTGAGTTGCCCTGCAATGGGTGTGACTTTAGCTCTTGCCAGTGTTTTCAAAGGCTGGAAGGGGATATCACAGACAACAACCTGCTTCGACTCTTTAGCCATCTCGCGAACAAAACCCTGAAAAGCATGTAACCCGCCAGCATCCAGTACAGGAACAGCATCCCACAGCATAATGATGTTTTGATATTCAGCACTTTTTTCTTTTAATTCAGTAAAAATACGCTCCGCAGCTGCAAAGAAAAGTGGCCCGTTAATCCGAACGACCAATAATCCTTTTTCAGCATCTGTTATGGAAGAAGTGCTGATACGGGTCATATTGGCGATTTTACGCATAAACAGTAGTGACGCCAGAACAATGCCGACAGTAATTGCGATCACCATATCAAACAGAACTGTCAATGACATACATAGCAGCATCACAATAATGTCATCTCTGGGAGCATGGCGAATTAAATCCACCACTTTATGGGCTTCACTCATATTCCAGGCCACAATCAGTAAAATAGCGGACATTGCAGCTAACGGTAAGTACGAAAGCATGGGGGCCAGAAACAGTAAAGTTAATAACACCAATAAAGAGTGAATCACTGTGGCGACAGGGGAGGTTGCTCCGGCTCGCACATTAGCTGCAGAACGGGCAATAGCGGCGGTTGCTGTGATACCACCAAAGAAGGGCGCGGCAATATTACCTAAGCCTTGCCCAACTAATTCACTATTGGAATGATGTTTTTTTCCTGTCATACCATCAAGAATGACTGCACACAGTAAAGATTCAATAGCGCCTAACATAGCCATTGAAAATGCAGCAGGCATTAATGCAGAAATCGTATTCCAGCTGATATCAAAAGAAGGCGAATTCGGTAAATTCCACGGTAATACAAATTGGGGCAGGATTGGCGGAATGCCCTGACCCTGTGTTCCATCCTCCAGCGTATAACTGAATGAAGAGCCGATAGTGGCCACATCATACCCGAGCAGAAGCATTATTCCCATAACAGCCGTTCCGGCAGCTAAAGCCGGTAAATGCCCCGGTAACTTTAATCCCAGTTTGGGCCAGAAGATTAATATTAGAAGGGTAGTTAGGCCTATAATCGTGTCACTTAAATGAAATGAAGGAATTGCCTGAGAGAGAGTAATGACTTTATCGATATAGTTTTCCGGAACTTCGCTGATTTGTAAGCCAAAGAAATTTTGTATTTGCATGGTGGCAATCGTGATAGCAATGCCGGAAGTAAACCCAAGGGTAACAGAAAGCGGAATGTATTCGATAAGTCGGCCCAGACGAGCCAGACCCATAACAATCAGGATAATACCGGACATGAGTGTCGCTATCAATAGGCCACTCAGGCCGAATTGTTGTGATACCGGATAGAGAATGACGACAAAGGCGGCAGTCGGCCCGGATACGCTATAACGTGAACCGCCGGTAATGGCGATAACGATACCGGCGATTGCTGCGGTATAAAGACCATACTGCGGTGCCACTCCACTCCCTATAGCCAGAGCCATTGCCAGAGGAATAGCGATAATACCCACAGTGATACCAGCAATGATATCTTTGATAAAACGGGAGAAAGAATAAGATTCTTTCCAGCAGGCGTCAATAAATGCGCTGAAAATCCGTATTCCATTGATTTTTTTAGTATTCATTTCATGTAAGACCTAAGAATAAAATATCCATTTATACACTTCGTCATTCAAGTTGTTTGCTGCCGCGATGTATCTTGAAATCCATTGTGTATAGTGGATTGAAAATAAGAAACAGGGATAAGGATATCGCTTTAGTTACCTAATAAAGGTGTTATACGTCAAAAAGTTACCTGATAGGTTAGCGTTGAATAAATAAAAATCAATCGAATGCGGTTTTTGATGCTTTTATGACTTTGTTATATTAATGTGGATATTAATTCATCGTTATAAATAATTTTAATAAAATAATAAGAGCCAGTACTCACTGGCTCATATTATTTTCAACGATAAACACGTTTAGCAATGGAAACGGAAAAGATACCCCAGTTATCCGTTAACTGGTATAACTTCTCAAACCCGGTCGCTTCCACCAATGCATCCATTTCACCTTGTGTGCGGCGTCGCATGATCCACGGTTCATGTTCTCGGTGGCTTGAAAGAACACGGGCAATAATTTCAAGCTGCGGATGCCACGGCTGGCTGGTATATATCAGATAACCATTTTCTGTAATAGCTTCAGCAAGACCGTGCAGGGAATTTCTAACCAGATTATTATCAGAAAATAATTCATAGAGGCCTGAAACAATTCCCAGTGTTGGTGCAGGTGTTATTGAGGCTATGCTGTCAGCATCAAAAGCATCCCCTATAACAAACCGAATTTTTTCTGACAGATGGCGTTCTTCAATATAAGCCTGCCCCTGACGCACATTAATATCGCTATAATCTCTCAGTAAAACAGAATCAACTTTACTGAACTCATTGATGGCATCGAGCACATAGCGCCCATGCCCGGCAGCAATATCCACAATATGTACTGGCATTTTTTGTTCATGCAAACAACGAATGGCCTGTCGGATCAGCGTTTCGATATGAATTTTACGTTGCCGTATACCACGCCAGCCAATGCTGTTCAGGTAGTGTTTATCCAGCAATCTCCCCCAAATTCCCTGACCTTGTGGTTGATCTCGGTAGATATAATCCAGCGTAGAACCAGAATCGAACCCTGTTGTAAAACCCAGTCGTATTCCTTCTGAAGCCTTACCTAAGTGACTCTCCATGGCTTTACGCATTAATTGATAAGCGAGGTTTTTGGGACTGAAATGAGGAAGAGGAGTACTGAGTGCACGAAACTCATCGGCGGAGTAGCTCCAGATATCTTGTTGCGCATAGTTATGCTGGTAACGTGGAATAGCAAAAATACGCTCCAGAAAAAGCCGGATCTTATCAAAAATAAGGTGCCGATCTTTTTCACCCAGCGTATCGTGATAGAAACCTGCCATGACATGTTTCTCTTTCATTGGGCTACTTAATTGCTGGTAGAACTGGTGCTGTGGTTTTGAATTCACAACATGATCACTGCCTGAAATGAATAATTGAGTAGGAAGTGTGATCGCGGCGGCATCTTTAACGATACGTTCTGAGGTTTGGTAAAGTTCCAGCAAGATATTGACTGCAATCTCACGGGTAATCAGTGGATCATTATTATAAGAGGCAATACGGGTTTCATCGTGGGTTAAAAACTTCGCTTTTACATAGGAGTTGACGAAGAAAATTCCGCGTATTTTCTGCATCAACTGCAATCCCCGAGTAGCGAAAGGAACATACAATTTAATATCAAAAGCCGGAGCAGCAAGGATCATCGCCCGGATTTTCGGCGCATAATCATGTACCCAGGCGGATACCAACACAGCGCCGACACTCTGACCAATCACTACGATATTTCCCATCGCAATATCATATTCAGCGGCAATAAACCGGACAAATTCATCCACATCACGAATTGATGTGCCGACTGACGGACTATAGCCACGTGTTCCTTTTGTCTGACCGTGACCACGGGCATCCCACGCAAAGACAGCAAAATCAGGTAGATTGAGTTCATCAACAATATGCTGAACGCGTCCGGAGTGTTCATGACCACGGTGAAAAATAATAATCGCTTTTTCTGCTTTAATTTGTTGCTGTGGCCAGTGACGATAAAACAGAGATACATCATCAGATGTAGTGAAGTAGTGTTCTTCAGCAATACGTTGTTTGAATAGCTGTGTCATTATGGGGCCTTATCTGGATTGGGATTGTTCAATTTGCCTGATCTCGTACAGGGCTTTGAAAACCCGCTGATAGCAAGTCATTACAAGTAAGATAGCGATAAAAGGAAACAGATAACTACTCCAACTTAAAGCCGAAGGAAAAATGGCAATAATCAGCCCATAAGTACCAAAAACAAAAGCGCGATCACTTTTTCCCATTGGGCCATCATAGCGTCGTGATGCGCCGATGGTTTGTGCTAATACACCAATAAACTCAGTCAAAATGGTAAGAAATAGAATAATCAGTAAACTGATATTGCTGACACCGGGTAAAAAACATAAGGGAAGATAGAGGGCCACATCAGAAATAATATCTCCTAACTCATTATAAATAGCACCTAAATGAGATTTTTGGTTATGTTCCCGCGCCAGCATTCCATCAATTGCATTCAGTGCCATACGAATAAATAGAAAAACAGGCAGTATCCAATATAGGGAAGGTGTGGGAAATAAACTTAATAATAAACCGATAAAAAGCGATAAAAACAGAGCGGATAATGTGACTTGATTGGCTGTATATCCCAGATGATGAAGACGAATGACGATAGGCCGTAACAGGTTCTGAAAACGGGGTTTTAGATCATATATAGTCATTATTTCCCTAGATCCGTTAGAGGTAAAAATATCAGTGTTATTAATGTACCATGTGATGTCAAATATTATGTGTAGAAAAACATACTGATATACTATTCATTTTTCAGGTTACTTGTCAGTGAGTAATCGCCATTATTCCCTGCCGTGTATAAGTCACCAAAACCAGTTTAAGTATCGCTATTATGGTGGTGACTATTTTCTTTGTTGTACACGTTCTGTCAGAGATACGGCGGCTTATTCGGATGCTTTGGCAGGAGCACTTCCGGGTGAGCCTTATACACCTCCGACCTCGGATTTGCCATAGGTAGAATTGTCAGAGCGTGATACGGGAGAATTACACATTGGGTTTACTGTTTCACCGCCAAATGGACAGACTCAGTGTTTGCCTATCCTTTCAATATTTCTGGTCAGCCAGCTATTTCATTGCCACTTGGCTGGAGTGATGAGGGTATTCCTATTGGTATACAGCTTGTTGGGCGTTATAAAAACGGGCTATTTTATGGATCTCATAACGTGTTTTCGGCATATATATTTAGCAGTATCCCCGAAGATCTATTTGAGCCCACTTCAGTAGTTAGCCTATGATTCACTAAATGAATAAACAAATTGGATAAGGAGGGATCATTGTCCAGAGCACAGCGTTTGTTATCTTTGATTGAAATATTGCGTAGCTATCATTTTCCTGTGCAGGGGAAAGTATTAGCCCAGAAGATGAATATTAGCTTAAGAACGCTTTATCGGGATATTGCCACTTTACAGGAGCAGGGAGCGATTATTGAGGGGGAGCCGGGGGTGGGGTATGTCTTAAAGCCCGGTTTTGTATTGCCGCCTTTGATGTTTACCCAGAATGAAATCGAAGCGCTGGCATTAGGTGCCAATTGGGTGGCGAAACGTGCAGATCCACAATTGAGGGAAGCGGCAAAGGGTGTTGTCAATAAAATTGCAGCGGTTATCCCAACAGAATTGAAGCAACTTCTGGAGAGCAGCTCTTTGTTAGTCGGGCCTGCTGCGGCCGCTACTCAGCCCGTGATCGATATTTCATCAATCCGGCAAGCAATTCGTGCCAGACGTAAAGTGACTTTGACTTACCGGGATTTGAAAGAACAGGATTCTGAAAGAACTATCTGGCCATTCGCATTAGGGTATTTTGAAAATGTCAGTATTGTGATTGGCTGGTGTGAATTGCGGGAAGAATTCCGCCATTTCCGCTCTGACAGAATCCTGAGTCTGCATGTTGAAAAACAGTGTTACCCCCGATCAAGGCAATCCTTACTGAAAGAATGGAGGGAATTTAAGAAAATACCTCACTGATTAAGTCAGGCTACTGACAGAAACTGTCACTTGGTATTGATACCTTACAACTATTCTAAGCAGCACAGACAATAGTTGGAGGTATTTCATGTTAGTTCTGTCTTTTTCTATCCCGGTAAAAGCTGAACCATCGCATATTTGGGCTCATTATGTTGATTTTGAGTTAAGGAAGAAATGGGAAACTGATCTTGAATCTTTGCAATTTGAAGGTGAGGTAAAAACCGGGCAATACGGAAAAATGGTGTTGAGGGGAAAGCCAGAAATTCGATTCTACCTTTCAAATATTGAAATCAATAAAGAATTCACTGATCAGGTTAGTCTTCCGCATATAGGAACTTTAATTTTTTCTCACCAAATTCTTCCACATAAGAACAATATGGAATATCTGATTAAGGCAACGGTATCACTTATGCCTGATTCGAATGTGCCTGCTATTCAGGTTCAGAATTTCTTTAAACAAGTTACACATGATTTAGTTGAAACAGTATTAAGGCTGAAAGCTACTGTTGAAACCTATTAAGTATGAAAAATATTGATCAGGGAAAATTGAATCACATCATTCTTTTATATAAATACGAATAAAAAATCTTTATAAAATTAATATGAGGTTAATATGGAAACAATAACTGCTAAACCTAATCTTCAGCTTGTCTATGTTTCTGATATAGAGCGTTCGACATCCTTTTATACAAAAATATTTAATTCTGAACCGGTTTTTGCTGGCCAACGTTACGTTGCATTTTCTGCTGGTGCTGAAGCTTTATTTTCCATTTGGTCAGGAGGTCCGAAACCTGATTTAAATACTCCCCGATTTTCCGAAATTGGCATCATGTTACCAAACAGTGAAGATATCGATAAATTATTTGTAAAATGGCAACAGGAACTAAAAATTAAAGTATTACAGGAACCTCATACTGAAGTATTTGGCCGAACGTTTGTTATTGAAGATCCTGACGGCCATATGATTCGGGTTTGTTTATTGGATTAAGACGACAAAATAGAAAGCCCATTGAGGAACAATTATAATAAGAGTCTATATGGTTAGGCTCTTTTAAAAGTAATAGGACTCAGTGAGGAAAGATATGTCAATCCTGATGATTATCAAAGACACACCGGTATGGGTTTGGATCTTATTTGTTTTTTTGGTTCTCCGTGGCATTAAAGCATTAGATGACAGAGAAATGACGGTAAGTCGTCTATTTTTATTACCAATAGTGTTTTTTATCTGGGCGGTTTACGTTGTACTACATGAAACGGTTTTTCAGGCTTCGGCATTATTGGCGCTTGTTGTGGGGATATTGGCAGGTATTGCAATAGGCTGGAAATTATGGAGTACTCAGCCCCGCTTAAGACAAAAGCCGGGCAGCGATTTAATTATCCGTTCAGGTACTCCTTTAACCTTGATTTTTATTCTGATTATATTTTGCGTTAAATTCATTATTTCCGCTACAGCAGCAATACATCCAGCGCTAACACACTCTTTTAGCTTTAATTTATTATTTGGCTTTGCCAGTGGTTTGTTAGATGGTGTTTTCTGGGGGGGAACACTGAATCTCTATATCCCTTATTATAAGGGTCGGCAAAAAAGAAGAGTTGAATGAGAATAAAAAGGGGAGTTTTGACCAGTATAAAATCAAAAAGCCCCGTTATTTTAACGAGGCATTATATCTTTATAATTTATTCAACTGATATTAAATCATGGCGGTGAGGGAGGGATTCGAACCCTCGATACGTTTTCACGTATACACACTTTCCAGGCGTGCTCCTTCAACCACTCGGACACCTCACCGTTTTCTAATTTTTCAGTTGATTACAAAATATGGCGGTGAGGGAGGGATTCGAACCCTCGATACACTTTCGCGTATACACACTTTCCAGGCGTGCTCCTTCAGCCACTCGGACACCTCACCATATTTTGTCATTTCAGCGATTCTGTTTGTATTCGTCGCTGCAACGGGGCGCTACTATAGGGAAAAGCAGTGCAGGCGTCAACAGGCTTATCACGATTTTTTCTCGCTTTTTGATTGATTAGACAAATAAAAAACAATTTGCATACGTGATAAACATTTATAGCACTTTTGAAGCTGTTTTTAATCAAAGCTCTGATGGTTTTTTGTAATTTAAGGTGCTGATGCTAAGCGCCGGGCAGCTTCAACAACAGAAGCTCGACGTCTGGCATGTTCTTGCTGGCTATCTGAGCCAGTGAGCATACGCGCTACCTGAGGTACTGCTGACCACCATCCGGCTAGGGACAATATCAAGAATGCCAGATGATCGGGAGCCAGAGTCTGTGTGATTGAACCCTGCTGTTGTCCATCAGCGACAGCCTGAACTTTGGAACTATAGTATTCGCGTCGTTGCTCCTCGTCCGGCACTTCACCATCGAAAACAAGCCCTTCCCAGCGCATAAGCCGGCTTAACTCAGGATGTTCGCGGTGATAATCGTAGGCTTTACCGGCATATTCAGCAATTTCCTCAATTGTGAAAGGCTTAACCGGTACTTCCTGAGCGACTCTGGCTAATTCACTGCGTAGCACAGTTGAAAATAATGCCCGTTTATCACCAAAGTAATTGTAAATACGTTCTTTATTTACTCCAGCTAACTTAGCAATCTTTTCGATAGTAGTGCCATCGGGCCCAAGGTAGGCAAATTCTTTTACTGCCGCTTCTAAAATCCTGCGCTTTGTTGCCTCTGTATCCCAAGCCATAATTTGCTTTCCTATTAATCAGTTGTTGCTATTACAAAAATAATACTATAATAAAATCCAACGTTTTAGTTGGAAATTGAGTGATGACACACTCGATACTAATTAACAGGCGTGGCTCAGGTATTCCACACTATTCTCCCGGCTTTGGCGGGGTGGATCTCTCATCAGCAGTACCAGGATCGGAGGCTGTAGATTATGAATAATCAGATAGAACATATAAAAGAGGCCGTTAGCAATATAAATAACCAGACCGTTTCATCCGAACAAACCTATGTAGCAGGAACCGGTGTGGTTATGTTGTTGGCGGTAATAGCATTGTTTGTTTTAACTCAGCTTTATTTGGCGATCCCTCTGCTCGCGCCTGTCAGTCAGAACTTTAGTTTGGTAGATTCGGAAGAAGTTACATTTGCGCTTGCCACAAGTTTTAGTCTGGCTTATGCCATAGGATTCCTGATTTGGGGACCAATATCAGATCAGTATGGTCGTCGCGTCGTGATGTTATGGGGATTGATGGCAATATCGGTTGCTACCCTCGTATGTTCGTTTGCTCCGTCACTATCATGGCTGGCTAGTCTGCGGGTGATTCAGGGGCTGGCAGCATCTAGTTTTGCCCCCATAGCTCTGGCATATCTGGCTGAAACAGTACCAGAACGTTATCGTGCGACTGCAATCGGAACTATGTCCACGTCGTTTCTTGTGGCAGGCATTTTGGGGCAGGTTTTAGCAGCTTGGATAGCTCTACGATGGAATTGGAACGAAGTCTTTCTGGTGACGGGAGCATTTTTGATGGCGATGATCCCACTGTTTATTATCGTGGTCAAAGAATCAAAACGTTTTGTTACCGAGGGGCATCTTGGGCACCGCTTCATAGCATTAGGAAGAATTATTGTCCGCCCGGCGGTTTTACTTCTGTCATGCGCGCATATTACGTTGTTGTTATCATTTGTCGCCATGTATATAGCATTAGGACCCCATTTATGGGAGTTGGGCCTGACGCCGGATAAAGTAATTTTACTGCGCTTAATTGGATTACCGGGCATGTTTGCGGCACTGCTGGTTGGAGTATTAGCTCGCAGAATCAGTATGCCTGCAATTGCCATCATTGGTTATATTACTGCTGCTGTTGGGTTCTCACTGGAAGCTATATTGTCACAATCCTTGATTGGCATTGCCATTGGTAGTCTGGTTTTTGTTATTGGTATCGCCATTGCTATTCCTGCGATGATCACGCAGTTTGGTTCGCTATCAGCGCCCAACCGAGGTGCTGGAATGGCACTTAATGGATTCATTCTATTTATTGGGGCCAGTATCGGGCCATTAATTGCGGCAGAAATATCTCACTTTGGCATATTACTATCTGTGTTTGTCGTTATGCTTCTTTTGGGGGCCATCTGTGTGGCGGGTAGCGCGTCACTTACTGCAATGCTGAAAAGGCCATAAAAATAGCATTGCTGCTGAAATAATCTTCAGTACACGAAAATCAGCTGAAATATAAATTGATTCAATTCAATTGAATAGTAGATATTGGTGAGCGAATGAACGATATTCAGCTATGTTTTTCTTGACATTTCACCTTTCGGCAATAGTTTTAATCTATTAAAAAATAAAAAGGGATAAGATTATATGAACATCATTTTTTTTAGTCCTGCGTCTGATGCCGATAAGTGGGTTCAAGGAATAACTGAACGTTTACCTGATGCTAAAGTGAGAAAGTGGGCTAAGGGAGATAACGCTCCCGCAGATTATGCCCTTGTTTGGCATCCTCCCTATGAAATGTTGACTGAGCGCTTAGATCTTAAGGGAATATTTTCTCTGGGTGCTGGTGTTGATTCTATTCTTCAGCAAGAGTTGGAAAATCCCGGAGCTTTGCCAGCGAATGTCCCGTTAATCCGTCTCGAAGATACGGGAATGGGGTATCAGATGCAGGAATATACAGTGAGTGCGGTGTTACATTATTTCCGGCGAATGGATGAGTATAAACGTAATCAGGAGCAGCGCATCTGGCAGCCATTATCTCCTCACGATCGAAAAGACTTTGTTATCGGTGTATTGGGTGCCGGGGTTTTGGGGCGCTGTGTGATTGAGAAATTGGCAGAGTTTAATTTTACGGTACGTTGTTGGAGTAGGACTCCAAAACAACTTAATGGCGTTGAAAGTTTTTATGGTGAAGAACAATTTGGAGAGTTCCTTTCTGACTGTAAGGTATTAATTAACTTACTTCCCAGCACGTCTGAAACCCGTGGTGTGTTAAACCTTTCGGCATTTAGTCAATTAAAAGAGGGTTCATATATCATTAATATAGCGAGAGGTTCTCACCTTGTTGAACAGGATTTACTGACTGCCATTGATAAAGGATATGTTGCCGGCGCAACACTTGATGTCTTCGCTGAAGAGCCGCAGTCAAATATGCACCCATTCTGGACTCACCCCCGTATCACTATTACGCCGCATATTGCTGCAAACACCATTCCGGAACTGGCTATGGACGCTATTTGTAATAATATCCGTCGAATGGAGCAGGGACAAACACCAACTGGCCTTGTGGATATATCGCTTGGCTATTAATAAGCTGCTTTACAGCATGGCGGATGATTAGCAAAATAACGCCATTTGAATGAGTCGTTATTTTAAATTATTGGGATTTAATGAAGTCATGAATGAATTTTCGATTGTCTGCCGCATTTTAGGCACCCTGTTTAACCGCGCACCGCAAGATCCTATGTTACAGCCTCTGATGAACATGATTGCTGAAGGTAAATTAAAGCAGGCATGGCCTTTAGAACAGGATGAATTATTGGTTCGCCTGCAACAAAATAGCGATTTATCTGTAATAGAATCAGACTATCAGGCGTTGTTTGTCGGGGAGAAGGCTAAGGTTGCCATTTGCCGCTCTGATTATACTGATGGAACAGAAAATGAAGTGCGTCAGTTCCTGAGCGAACGGGATATGCCATTATCTGATACAGCAGCCGATCAGTTTGGCTCTTTATTGCTGGCTGCATCATGGTTGGAAGATCAGGCGGCAGAAGATGAAGTTCAGGCTCAGATAACATTATTCGATGAATATTTATTGCCGTGGTGTGGGCAGTTTCTTGGAAAAGTTGAAGCTCATGCTGTCAGTGGTTTTTATCGGGCTCTGGCTATGATTACCCGTGAAGCATTACAGGCACTACGTGAAGAGCTGGAAGCGGAGTAACATTGTCACTTAGCTGAGGCTAATTGCGTTAATTATCGATAAAATAAGGGCAAATTATTTATGAATAATTTGCCCTTATTATTTCAATGACAATAAAAATTATTTATCAGTTAATCCAATCACCAGTTTTCCTGGCTTAATTTCCAGTCCCTTAGCGAATTTTGCCGCTGCTGCTTCGGACTTGCTTTTTTCCGGATTCAGAACATAAACCGGATGAGTATCAAAAAACTCAGTTAACGAGGTATTCAGATAAGGAATCAATGCCTTGATCGGTCCAGCTACTTTTTCTGGGGTAGTCTGATAATCAATAATTTCCAGCCCTTTGACAAAAATAGCCCCTTTTTCTGCATCAAATACAGGCTTAGCCCTGATAGCCAATGTCATATCGGCCTGTGTTGAACCAAATAATGTTGAAATTTCAACTTTTCCCTTGCTGGTCAGGATGATTTTTTCCGGATCCTGACGGCCTATCTGACTACTTAAATTTCCCAGAGAAACATTGAAATTTGCTATGCCAGCAATTCCAATTTCTTTCTGATAATGCACTTTTTTTAATAAATAATCATTGAGCAAGCCTTCACTGATGCTGAGATCTTTAAACTGACCGCAACCACTGAGTAAACCAATCAGCACTAATGCTGCCCCTAATAAAAACTTTTTCATGCCGGCTCCTATATTTATTTTTGCTGGGCAGATTCTACACCATTATTCATATTGTTAATGTCTACTAATGGTTACTGGTTCGATTTTTTTCTGATTAAATTGGCGATGAAGAGCATAAATGGTGAATAAGCCGATCAATCCTAATAAAACCCACGGCAATTGAGGCATATTCAAAGCATGACCGGTATCATAAAGCCAGCCGCCACCGGTATAACCCAATACGCCACCTAGCGCCAGCCCTAATCGACTGAATCCCATATAACTGCCACGAGCTCTTGGATCTGCCAGACCGGCGCTGAGGGTTTCCCGGGCGGGCTCTGCCGTAACAGTACCCAGGTAAAACAGGGCAATAAGGGCAAAAAGCAGGTGTAATTGGTTAATCCAGCCGATAGGAAACATGCACAGGCTCATTAAAAATAAGCCTATCATCAGGCGCTGTTCCATGCGGAAATGTTTTTCACTCCACCGGGCGATAGGGTAAAGCAATGTCAGGGAAATAACCGCTTCGATAGCATACATCCATTTTACGGCAGTGTGGCTGCCGGACATTTCATGGATAATAATCGGGAACATCAGCATCACTTGTACTGATAAAATAAAATACCCTGTCAGGGTCAGTACATAATAAAAGAAGCGACGATCTTTAATAACCCGCATCATACCTTCTTTGATAGGTGTGCGGATTGTCGAGATACGATATGCAGGTAGTAACCAAGCATTTGCAATGGCTGCCAGAACGAAAATTCCGGCACCTATCCAGCACACCATATTGAAATTGTATTGTAATAACCAGCTTCCTATCAGTGCACCAATCACAGCGCCTGCGCTGTCTTGCATCAATAACAGTGAATAGAAACGACCGCGTTCATGTGGACGGGTTAGTTTAATAACCAGCGCAGCTCGTGGTGGATCGAACAATGTTCCGCCCAAACCAGATAAAATACAGGAAAAGATTAATATCCACGGTTCAGAAGCTATTGCCATCAAAGCGAAGCCTAATGCACGCAGTAACATTCCGCAGACAATCATCGGCTTGGCACCGAATTTATCAGCAATGGCACCACCAAAAATGCCCAGCCCTTGCTGAACAAACTGTCGAGTTCCCAGAGCGAGCCCGACAATGACGGCGGCCCAACCCATTTGCTCGACGAAACGGATCGAAATTAATGGAAAAACAACGAAAAATCCCAGAACAACCAATATGTTATCAAGTAATAAAAAATATTTACCTAAACTACGGGCCTGTGAAACCAATGACATTTCGCACCATCAATATATGAGAAAATAAAAATGAAATTTCTATCATTTTGTACGCAATCCTATTTTTAAGATAGAGGATTTATATATGATATTTTTTTATCGTAAAACAATGATATTGGCTTTTATTAGCTATAAATTATTCAGAATCTTTTTAAAATAAATATCGGGAGAGGGCATGTTTGGTTATCGGTCTACATCGCCTAAAGTTCGTTTTATTACGGACAGGATGATCGTCCGTCTGGTATATGAGCGTGATGCTTATCGTTTGGCTGAATATTATTCAGAAAATAAAGAGTTTCTTAAACCGTGGGAGCCGATAAGAGATCGGAGTTTTTACCAACCCTCGGGCTGGACGAATAAGCTGAGTTATGTTGCGGAATTACAACGGCAAAATGCGACATTTAATTTTGTGTTGTTGGATCCTAATGAGAACGAAATTTTAGGTGTGGCAAATTTTACCAATGTTGTACGTGGTGCATTTCACTCCTGTTATTTGGGTTATTCTCTGGCGGAAAAATTGCAAGGGCAGGGGATTATGTATGAAGCATTGCAGCCGGCTCTTCGTTATATGCAAAATCACCAGAAAATGCACCGGATCATGGCTAACTATATGCCGCATAATCAACGAAGTGGAAATTTGCTTAAGAAACTGAATTTTGAGCAGGAAGGGTATGCAAAAAAATACTTAATGATAGATGGTGTCTGGCAGGATCATGTTCTGACGGCATTAACCAACAATGATTGGTGAACGGGAAAGAGCATACAGGGTTAAAAATAATTAATAAAAAGGAGATAGCCAATGTAGGCAGGGTTTTTGTCTGTTAAACTTTGCCTATCAGTGCTATCTCATCGGATCATATTCGGTTCCATTTTAAGCATATCTGATGACGTTGCTTTACGCTTTTACGCTCATTTCATAGAAATATACTTATTAAACAATATCATGAACTTACTAAAATCACTGGCAGCCGTCAGTTCAATGACGATGTTTTCCCGCATTCTGGGTTTCATCCGTGATGCTATTATTGCCCGTATATTTGGTGCAGGCGTAGCAACAGACGCCTTCTTTGTTGCGTTCAAATTACCTAACCTATTACGTCGTATTTTTGCTGAGGGGGCTTTTTCACAGGCTTTTGTTCCCATTCTTGCTGAATATAAAAATCAGCAGGGGGATGAAGCAACACGCACCTTTATCGCCTATGTATCGGGTATGCTGACATTAATCTTAGCGATTGTTACCGTAATTGGGATAATTGCTGCGCCGTGGGTGATTTATGTGACCGCGCCGGGTTTTGCTGATACACCGGATAAGTTTACGCTGACCCGTGATTTACTCAGAATCACATTCCCTTATATTTTTTTAATATCTTTGGCATCTTTGGCAGGGGCAATTCTGAATACATGGAACCGTTTTTCGGTACCTGCTTTTGCACCAACTTTGCTTAATGTCAGCATGATCTTCTTTGCGTTGTTCGTGGCACCATACTGTAACCCTCCCGTGATGGCGCTAGGATGGGCTGTGGTTGCTGGTGGTATTTTGCAACTGGCTTACCAGCTCCCTCATCTGAAAAAAATAGGTATGTTAGTGCTGCCTCGGGTTTCTTTCCGTGATAGTGGTGTATGGCGTGTTATCCGCCAGATGGGACCGGCTATTCTGGGGGTATCAGTCAGCCAGATTTCTTTGATTATCAATACGATTTTTGCTTCATTTCTGGTTTCCGGCTCTGTTTCATGGATGTATTACGCAGATCGATTAATGGAATTACCTTCTGGCGTCTTAGGGGTCGCATTAGGAACGATTTTATTGCCATCTCTGGCAAAAAGTTTTTCCAGTGGAAATCATGATGAATACCGGAAACTGATGGATTGGGGGCTACGCCTTTGCTTTTTGTTGGCATTGCCTTGTGCTGTGGCATTGGGGATTTTGGCTGAACCATTAACAGTATCACTGTTTCAGTATGGTAATTTTTCTGCTTTTGATGCAGCCATGACACAACGGGCATTGATCGCCTACTGTTTCGGCTTAATGGGGTTGATCGTTGTTAAGGTTCTGGCTCCCGGTTTTTATTCCCGTCAGGATATTAAAACACCGGTTAAGATTGCGATTGCAACCCTGATTTTAACTCAGCTAATGAACCTTGCTTTTATCGGTCCCCTGAAACATGCAGGATTAGCCCTTTCCATAGGTTTAGCTGCCTGTTTCAATGCAGTGATGCTGTACTGGCAACTGCGTAAGCGTGAGATATTTAAACCATTAGCAGGATGGGGAGTATTCTTGCTTAAATTGCTGGTGGCAATTGTAGTTATGGTTGGCGTTTTGTTGACAGTGCTGTGGTTCATGCCGAACTGGGAGCAGGGTAATATGGCAATGCGTTTGTTAAGACTGATGGGCGTTGTGGTTGCCGGGGCAGGCAGTTATTTTGCTGCATTAGCTTTATTGGGATTCCGGTTAAAGGATTTCGCACATCGGGGATTGCAGTGATTATTTAATCTACTAGTGTGTTTAAATATCCCGCCGCAAACGGCGGGATATTTTTATAGTTCGATTACATCCGCTCTACAGTCTGAATCCCCAGAGTATCCAGACCCTGCTTCAGGGTTTTTGCCGTCAGCAGTGCCAGTTTCAGGCGGCTCTGACGCAATTCTTCATTTTCCGCATTCAGGATTGGGCAGTGTTCGTAGAAACCGGAGAACAGGCCAGCCAGATCATACAGGTAAGCACACATCACATGTGGTGTCCCTTCACGAGCTACTGTTGTGATTGTTTCTTCGAATTGCAGAAGACGGGTAGCCAGCGTTTGCTCGCGTTCTTCATTCAGTACAACAGGCAGTGTCAGGCTGCTTTCATCGATTTCAGCGCGTTTGAAAATAGAGGAGACACGGGTATATGCATACTGCATATAAGGAGCAGTGTTGCCATCAAAGGCCAGCATATTATCCCAGTCAAATACATAGTCTGTTGTACGGCTCTTGGAGAGATCGGCGTATTTTACTGCGCCAATACCAACTGCCTCGATAACTTTTTTAAGCTCATCTTCCGGCATATCCGGGTTTTTCTCACGGATAAGTGCATCTGCGCGTTCAATAGCTTCATCCAGTAGATCAGCTAATTTCACTGTACCGCCTGCGCGGGTTTTGAATGGTTTGCCATCTTTGCCCAGCATCATGCCGAACATGTGATGTTCCAGTGACATGGATTCAGGGATGTAGCCGGCTTTGCGTACAATTGTCCACGCCTGCATTAAATGTTGGTGCTGGCGTGAATCGATGTAGTAAAGCACACGGTCTGCATTCAGGATTTCATGACGGTATTTGGCGCAGGCGATATCTGTCGTTGTATAGAGGTAGCCACCATCTTTTTTCTGGATGATAACGCCCATCGGTTCGCCTTCTTTATTTTTGAATTCATCAAGGTAAACCACGGTTGCGCCATCACTTTCAACAGCTATGCCACGTTGTTTCAGGTCAGCAACGACCCCCGGCAGCATATCGTTATAAAGGCTTTCACCCATCACATCTTTTTCTGTCAACGTGACATTCAGGCGGTCATAAGTTGCCTGATTCTGTGACATGGTTATTTCAACCAATTTACGCCACATATTGCGGCAATATTCATCACCGCCTTGTAGTTTTACAACATAGCCACGTGCGCGAATGGCAAATTCTTCGTCTTCGTCGTAATTTTTCTTGGCGGCGCGATAAAATTCTTCCAAATCTTCTAATGCCATATCACTGGCATTTTCATTCTGTACTTTTTCCAGATAGGCGATCAGCATGCCGAACTGAGTACCCCAGTCGCCAAGGTGGTTAGCACGAATAACTTTATGGCCGAGGAATTCAAGGGTACGTGCTGCAGCATCACCGATGATGGTTGAGCGAATATGACCGATATGCATTTGTTTAGCGACATTAGGAGCAGAATAATCGATAACGATAGTCTGTGGTTCTACAGGAGATACCCCCAGTTTTTCTGCTGTCAGCGCGTTTTCTACATTTGTGGCAACCCATGTTTTATCAAGGAAGATATTGATAAAACCCGGACCCGCGATTTCGACTTTGCTGGCAATTCCTTGCAGATCCAGCAAATTGACAACTTTTTCTGCCAGTTGTCGTGGAGGCATACCAACTTTTTTCGCTGCCGCCATGACACCATTTGCTTGATAGTCACCAAATTGAGCTTTTGCAGATTGACGAACGTGAGCCTCACTATCGGCTGGAGCACCAGCTGCAATCAGCGCACTACTGATTTTTTCTGAAAGAATAGCCTGTATATTCACAGTGTTACCTTAAATTACGTACCAAAACTACACATTTTTATAATGCAGCATTTTCTGGCATGCGGGTTATGAGAAAATAACGGGCTTTATACCATATTCAATACCCTGCATGCTACTATCAGCCCCAGTTGGCAGGGGGACTTTTTGTTTTTGCCACTTCTTTTGGTGGATTCTTCGTCGAGGAAAGATATCTGATAGCATCATTAATCTCTGATACGAAGAAAAGCTGGTTATTTTTATGACTTTCCACAACAAAAGCACGAAAACTAGTGCTGATATTGGTGTACTTCGTCATATCCCCTAAAATAGCGACTTTTACCCGATAATTAACGAATGCTTGCAGTATTTCGCCAGCAATTTCCGTTTTTAATATGAAAAAATCAGGATGAAAGCAAGCCTCATTGATTATGAAATCAGCAATGTTTCTGTATTCATGACTAAGGATAATATTAATGACATCCTGCCATGATCGGAAAGGCTCTGGGGTATCCGTAATATGGATAAATAATGTGTTTGTTATTACGCCAAAATAATAGAAATATTAATAATTACTATTCAATACAAAGAATTAATGAGTAATTATCATAATATGCTCTCTTAAATTAAGAATTAGTGGCTGAACAAAATATGAGCCTCTATACAGGCAATTATCGCGCTGATAAAGAGTCATATAAATGTGATTAATACTCTGATATTTAGAAAATATTTAGCTAATGGATTTGTCTTGGTGGATGTTCAGATTGTTATAATTGTGCAGCTAATAGCTGATAATGCCACTGTGATCAAGCATTATTCTTTTTCTATCTATTAATCTTGATAAAAATGCGGACATATCAGCAAAATTGACTTTTTCATGACGATTTATCAGCAAAAAATTCTGTTCTTGTGATTTGCAATATGTCATTTTGAAAAATAGTTGTCATAGTTAATAAGTTCGCTAATGGAATATTTCGAATCTATTTATGACGCATTGACAGATTTGAATTCAGAGGAGGGGTTAATGCTAAAACTGGAAATTTGCTGTTATAGCGTAAATTGTGCGCTTATTGCACAAGAGGCAGGAGCTGATCGAATCGAATTGTGTGCAGGGCCATTGGAAGGGGGGCTGACCCCCAGTATGGGAATATTAAAACAAGCGTTGCAGTGCTTATTTATTCCTGTACACCCGATTGTTCGGCCCAGAGGAGGGGATTTTTGCTACAGTAAATTCGATTTTGAAGCGATGAAAAATGATGTTTCCTGTATTCGCGATATGGGGTTTCCCGGTGTTTCCTTCGGTATTTTGAACGAAGAAGGGAAAGTGGATATGTTGCGCATGAGGCAACTAATGTCCTTGGCTGGAGATATGGCTGTTACGTTCCATCGCGCTTTTGATATGTGTTGTGATCCGCTATATACGCTGGATCAGCTGACTGAGCTGGGTGTAAAGCGTATATTAACTTCTGGTCAGCAAAGTAGTGCAGAGTTAGGCTTACATTTATTAAAAGAGTTGGCGCAGGCCAGTCGTGGCCCTAGTATTATGCCGGGAGCGGGTGTCCGGGCCAGTAATATTAGTAAGTTTTTAGAAATTGGAGTAAAGGAAGTGCACAGCTCAGCAGGTAAAATTGTATCTTCTAAAATGGTCTACCGTAAGGCTGGTGTAAGAATGAATTCCGAAGACCGTGAGATGGAGGAATACACGAATTATAGTGTCGATCCTGAGTTAGTAGAATCTATGAAAGGAGTGATGATCCTGATTGATAACTAAATCCCGGCTAAAACCACCTCTGAACATTGAAGGTGTGAACTGCCATAACGAGCAATTCACACATCAATATTTAAATTTTCAGGTTTTAAGGCTTGCGGGCAATAAGAACGGCGCGCAATGGTGCAGGATAGCCTTCGATTGTTTTGCGCTGATCTGAAGGGTCAAGGAAATCAGCCAAAGATTCAGTTTTCATCCACTCTGTCTGACGTTGCTCATCCGTCGTTGTCACTGCCTGATCAACGATCCTGACATCGACAAAACCACATTTTTCCAGCCATGTTTTCAACATTTCAGCTGAAGGAATAAAGTAAACATTGCGCATTTGCGCGTAACGTTCACCCGGGATTAGGCATTGATATTCATCTCCTTCAATGACTAAACTTTCCAGAATCAGCTCCCCGCCTGAGACTAACTGATTTTTCAACTGCCACAAATGGTCAAGAGGTGAACGGCGATGATAAAGCACCCCCATGGAGAAGACAGTATCAAATGCTTTTAATTCAGGTAACTGTTCAATACCCAGTGGGAGCAGGTGAGCACGCTGGTCATTACCCAAGAGTTTTCTGACGGCTTCAAACTGGCAAAGAAAAAGTTGAGTAGGATCGATACCGACAACTAACTCCGCACCTTCGCCGACCATACGCCACATGTGATAACCACTACCACAACCGACATCAAGTATGGTTTTTCCTTCGAGAGGGGAGAGATGTGGTAAAACACGATCCCATTTCCAGTCAGAACGCCATTCAGTATCAATTTCAACACCATATAACGAAAAAGGCCCTTTGCGCCAGGGCATCAGGATTTTCAGAATATTGCGGATACGTGCCTTTTCACCATCGGGTAATTCGGGAATGTGTGTGGCGATAACACCATTCTTCAGATCAAGGTGAGATGGTTGAATTTCAGGCAAATTATCCAGATTCTTTAACCATGAGCTGAATTGGCCGTGTAATGAGGCTTTCTGCCAATGGTTTAATTGTGCCGGTAAGCATTCCAACCAATGATTCAGGTGGTTTTTGGCAATTAATTGATAAAAATTCCCGAAATCAATCATTATTCGGCTCCCTTAACAGCTAATAACGAACCGAAATTGAAACACTGGAACCAGACTTCGCTATGCTGAAAACCGGCTTGTTTCAGGCGTGATTTATGAGTCTCAACAGAATCTGTTCGCATGACATTTTCCAGCATGCTGCGTTTTTGACTAATTTCCAGCTCACTGTAACCATTAGCCCGTTTGAAGTCATGATGCATGCTGAACAGTAACTCGCCAATGTTCTGATCTTCAAAATTGAACTTCTCAGACAGAACCAGAACGCCCCCGGGTTTTAGTCCGGCATAAATTTTATTTAATATTTTCTGGCGATCATCCGGCTGAAGAAACTGCAATGTGAAATTCAGTACCACCATTGAAGCATTTTGAATGTCGGTATCAAGAATATCCTGTTCGATGATTTCAACGGGAGTTTTTGCCTTGAAAGCATCAATATGACGGCGGCAGCGCTCGACCATAGCCGGTGAGTTATCAACAGCAATAATACGGCAGCCGTCAACATCAATATTGCGGCGAATAGATAAAGTGGCTGCACCGAGGGAGCAACCAAGATCATAAATCTGGCTGTCCGGCGTGACAAAGCGGCTTGCCAGCATGCCTATCATGGAGATGATATTTGAGTAACCAGGAATGGAGCGTTTCACCATATCTGGAAAGACTTCGGCAACACGTTCATCAAAACTCCAGTCACCTAAGTTAGCGATTGGAGCAGAAAACAGACTGTCCCGTTGGTTGTGCGGATCTTGATTTGACATAACAACATTGATTTTGGAAACAATTAAGAATTGGCTATTCTAGCAGAATGCAGGAAAAGGCAGGAAGCGCTAATCTAACAGAACTGTTTTGAGCAGTAAGATCAGGTAGTAAAGATGCCAATTGAAATGAATAATTGGCCTCTTTAATAATCAGTCAATTGGGGGCAGGTTACGAATAAGGAGAAAATATTGGCTCCCAGGGCAAATAATATATGTTGACAACAACCATTATGATCATTGACATAAAGGTCGCCCCCATACCCATTCGCCGCCATCGGAGTTCACGCTGCTTTAGGCCATAGAAATGCAATAACCTGCCAGCAAGTAGCAATATTCCGCAAATATGCAGCATCCAGACTGTTGCTCCATTCATCTCCATGACCAGTAACAAAAGTAAGGAAATAGGAATATATTCAACAGCATTACCATGAACGCGAATCGCTGTTTGTAATTCGTAAAAACCGCCATCACCATATGCAACCTGATACTGTGTTCTTAATTTAATCACATCAAGAGACAGTTTAATTAACAATAGTGCGCCCAATACAATATAAAGTGAGCTAACCATTTCTAACTCCATTGCCTAACCCAAAAACGGCTTACTGATGATAAACCTCAAAAGTAAAACTGTCGCTATAAATCATCATATTTAATAATAAATTGGATTTGGTTTATCTGATCGTGAAAATTGTCTTGTCATGAAGCGTGTTATAGCCTTATCTCCGGATAGAATTTCCAGTATAATGGCTTCCTTTTTTGACAATTCTTCCTAAAAGAACAATGCCAAAATTTCCGCAGCAGAATGCATAACGAGCTGAGTAAAAGGATATTGTATGCGTACTAATTATTGTGGGCAGTTGAGCCGGGCCCATGAAGGCCAAAAAGTGACTTTATCAGGTTGGGTAAACCGCCGTCGTGATTTGGGTGGTCTTATTTTTATTGATATGCGAGATCGTGAAGGTATCGTTCAGGTATTTTTTGATCCGGATAGAAAAGACGCATTTGCTCAGGCTTCTGAACTGCGTAATGAGTTTTGTATTCAAATTACCGGGATTGTGCGTGCCCGTCCTGACAGCCAGATCAATAAAGATATGGCGACAGGGGAAATTGAAGTTTTTGCTGAAAGTCTTGAAATCTTCAACCGTTCAGAGCCATTACCGCTGGATAGCAACCAAAACAACAGTGAAGAACAGCGCCTGAAATATCGCTATCTTGATCTGCGTCGCACGGAAATGTCTCAGCGTTTCAAAACCCGGGCAAAAATCACTAGTTTTGTCCGTCGCTTTATGGATGATGCCGGTTTTCTGGATGTGGAAACTCCGATGCTGACTAAAGCAACACCAGAAGGTGCGCGGGATTATCTGGTACCAAGCCGTGTACATAAAGGTAAGTTTTATGCACTGCCTCAGTCTCCACAGCTGTTCAAGCAATTGCTGATGATGTCCGGTTTTGACCGTTATTATCAAATCGTCAAATGTTTCCGTGATGAAGACCTGCGTGCTGATCGTCAGCCAGAATTCACTCAGATTGATGTTGAAACTTCATTTATGACCGCTGAACAGGTTCGCGAAATCATGGAAAAAATGATCCGTGAACTGTGGCTGGAAATTCGTGGTGTCGATTTGGGGACTTTCCCTATCATGACGTTCGCTGAAGCTATGCGCCGCTTTGGTTCGGACAAACCGGATCTGCGTAACCCGCTGGAATTAGTTGATGTTGCTGATTTGGTTAAAGACGTTGAATTTGCTGTTTTCGCTGAACCGGCAAATAACCCTAAAGGGCGTGTAGCAACCATTCGTGTACCGGGTGGCGCTGAGCTGAGCCGCAAACAGATAGATGAATACGGCAAGTTTGTCGGGATCTATGGCGCGAAAGGATTGGCATGGATGAAGGTTAATAACCGTGCCGCTGGTCTGGAAGGTGTTCAAAGTCCGATTGCCAAGTTCCTGTCCGCAGAAGTGGTTGAGGGCTTGTTGTCCCGTACTAATGCACAAGACGGAGATATTCTGTTCTTCGGTGCTGATCAGAAAAATATCGTTACCGATGCCATGGGCGCACTGCGCCTGAAAGTGGGTCGTGACCTGAACCTGACTGACCTGACCAGCTGGAAACCGCTTTGGGTTGTTGATTTCCCAATGTTTGAAGGCGATGGAGAAGGTGGTCTGGCTGCAATGCACCATCCATTTACTTCTCCATGCGATATGTCTGCTGAAGATCTGGAAAGTAACCCTGAATCTGCTATTGCGAATGCATATGATATGGTTATCAATGGCTACGAAGTGGGTGGTGGTTCAGTCCGTATCCATCGTAATGAAATGCAGCAGGCGGTATTCCGCATTCTGGGTATCACCGAAGAAGAGCAACAGGAAAAATTCGGTTTCCTTCTGAATGCCCTGAAATATGGCACGCCTCCTCATGCAGGGCTGGCTTTTGGTCTGGATCGCCTCGTCATGTTGCTGACGAATACTGATAATATCCGTGATGTGATTGCATTCCCGAAAACAACCGCAGCAGCATGTCTGATGACTGAAGCACCGGGTTATGCAAGTTCGGCAGCACTGGAAGAGTTAGCTATTTCGGTTACTAAAAAAGAGAGCGAATAATGGATTACAAGCGCCCTGAATCTGTATTGGTTGTTATTTATGCTGCCGATAGCAAAAGGGTGCTGATGTTACAACGGCGGGACGATCCTGATTTCTGGCAATCCGTTACGGGGAGCCTCGAAGAGAACGAAAAGCCGTATGAAGCAGCGTTGCGTGAAGTACAGGAAGAGATCGGGATTGATATTATCAGTGCCAATCTTGAACTGATAGATTGTCAGCGCAGCCTCTATTATGAGATTTTCTCACATTTACGTTATCGATATGCTCCCGGGGTAACACGGAACAAAGAACACTGGTTTTTGCTGCCGTTGCCCGGGGAGTGCGAGATCCTGCTGACAGAGCATCTGGCTTATCAATGGCTGGCAGTGGAAAAAGCTGCCAGCCTGACTAAGTCATGGAGTAATCAGCAGGCAATTGAAGAGTTTGTTATTTAGTCTGCTAAACCTGACAGATTTCACTTTACCGCAGATAAAGCAGGTAAACTGAATGATGAAGGGCACAGACGTTTTATCGGAGATATTTTCATGGCAGGTCATAGTAAGTGGGCCAATACGAAGCACCGTAAAGCGGCGCAGGATGCAAAACGCGGTAAAATTTTCACTAAAATTATCCGTGAGTTAGTCACTGCGGCACGTTTGGGTGGCGGTGATCCTGATTCTAACCCACGTCTTCGCGCAGCGATTGACAAGGCGCTGTCCAATAACATGACTCGTGATACCTTAAACCGTGCTATTGCCCGTGGTGTGGGTAATGACGAGTCAGATAACATGGAAACCATCATTTATGAAGGTTATGGCCCGGGTGGCACAGCCGTTATGGTTGAGTGCCTGAGTGATAACCGTAACCGTACAGTTTCCGATGTTCGTCACGCATTCACCAAAACAGGCGGTAATTTGGGTACGGATGGTTCTGTTGCTTATCTGTTCACCAAAAAGGGTGTTATTTCCTATGCGCCGGGTCTGGATGAAGATGCTGTGATGGAAGCGGCTTTGGAAGCAGGCGCTGATGATGTTGAAACTTATGATGATGGTGCGATTGATGTCTATACTACACCAGAGAGTTTTGGTGAGGTTAAAGATGCGCTGGATGCAGCGGGTTTCAAGGCTGATTCTGCCGAAGTTTCCATGATCCCATCGACGAAAGCAGAACTGGACGCAGAAACTGCACCTAAATTACTTCGTCTGATTGATATGCTTGAAGACTCTGACGACGTTCAAGAAGTTTATCACAATGGTGAAATTTCTGATGAAGTTGCAGCCTTGCTGTAATTAACATTAGGGTTCACAGCGTAGAGAAAGTGCACCTCATGTCAGGGCACTTTCTCTAACGTTTTTATTTCATGCATTCTTATTCCGGATTTTTTTATTCCATAGTTTTTATTCCATACAACAGGTGAATAAACAGCATGGCGGTTATTCTTGGTATAGACCCTGGTTCCAGAGTGACAGGGTATGGTGTTATCCGCCAGCAGGGACGACAGCTTATTTATCTTGGCAGCGGTTGTATCCGGACAAAAGTTGATGATCTTCCCGGTCGTTTACAGCGAATCTATGCAGGTGTTGCTGAAATAATCACTCAATTCCAACCTGATGTTTTCGCAATAGAGCAAGTTTTTATGGCGAAAAATGCAGATTCAGCCTTAAAACTTGGGCAGGCGCGTGGTGTCGCTATTGTTGCGGCAGTTAATGAATCCATTCCTGTATTTGAGTATGCAGCACGTCAGGTGAAACAAACGGTTGTGGGCACCGGCGCAGCAGATAAAAGTCAGGTTCAGCATATGGTTCGTTCAATGCTGAAATTATCAGCCAATCCACAGGCTGATGCAGCAGATGCTTTAGCGATTGCGATTACACATTGTCATATGAGCCAGAATTTACTCCGTATGGGCAATGCGAGGTTAAATTTAGCGCGAGGGCGTTTGAAATAACCTTTCAATTGTTTTGGCTGGATATGCATCCAGCTTTTTTTATGCTATAAGCTTTATCGAATCATTTATTTTTATTTTCAGGGGGTAAGTAGTGATAGGGCGTTTGAGAGGAACTGTATTGGAAAAACAGCCACCACTGGTTTTGTTAGAAACGAATGGTGTAGGTTATGAAGTTCATATGCCAATGACCTGCTTCTATGAACTACCTGAAATTGGTCAGGAAGCCATATTATTCACTCAGTTCATTGTACGGGAAGATGCTCAACTCCTATATGGGTTTAATGATAAGCAAGAGCGTGCTCTTTTCCGTGAACTGATTAAAGTCAATGGCGTCGGGCCAAAACTGGCACTGGCGATCCTTTCTGGTATGTCCGCTCAGCAATTTGTTACTGCTATTGAGCAGGAGGCTATTTCTTCTCTGGTTAAATTACCGGGAGTTGGTAAAAAAACAGCGGAAAGATTAGTCGTAGAAATGAAAGATCGTTTTAAAGGGCTTAATGGCGATCTGTTCAATCAAAATAGCGATATTAATTTGCCAGCAGCAACACAACCGGCTAATTCCGATGCTGATATTGAAGCAGAAGCTGCGGCAGCTCTGGTTTCACTGGGATATAAACCACAGGAAGCAAGCCGGATGGTCAGCAAAGTGGCTAAACCGGGTGCAGATTGTGAAACCCTTATCCGAGAAGCGCTTCGTGCGGCTCTGTAATTGCAGGAGTTAAGTGATGATTGAAGCTGATCGTCTGGTTTCAGCAGAAATTCTGCAAGATGATGAGGCGGTTGATCGCGCTATCAGGCCAAAATTCTTATCTGAGTATGTTGGTCAGCCCCATGTCTGTGAGCAAATGGAGATTTTTATTCAGGCTGCACGGCAGAGGGGGGATGCGTTAGATCACTTGCTGATTTTTGGCCCTCCAGGATTGGGTAAAACTACGCTGGCGAATATCGTTGCCAACGAAATGGGTGTGAATCTGCGTACAACTTCAGGACCAGTATTGGAAAAAGCGGGTGATCTCGCTGCGATGCTGACGAACCTTGAACCCCATGACGTTCTGTTTATTGACGAAATCCACCGTTTATCTCCGGTTGTAGAAGAAATTCTTTATCCGGCGATGGAAGACTATCAGTTGGATATCATGATTGGCGAAGGGCCGGCTGCCCGTTCAATCAAGATTGATTTGCCTCCGTTTACATTAGTCGGCGCTACAACCCGCGCAGGCTCTTTAACTTCTCCTTTGCGTGATCGATTTGGTATCGTCCAGCGCCTTGAGTTTTATAACGTCGATGATCTGCAAAGTATCGTTTCCCGTAGTGCCCGTTATATGGGGTTGGAGATTTCAGACGATGGAGCAAGGCAAATTGCCATGCGTTCCCGTGGAACTCCGCGTATCACAAACCGTTTGCTGCGGCGGGTACGTGACTTTGCTCAGGTAAAAGGCGATGGTTCAGTTGACAATGATATCGCCGCTAAAGCCCTTGATATGCTGAATGTGGATTCAGCGGGTTTTGATTATCTTGACCGCAAATTACTGGTTGCCATTATCGATAAATTTATGGGCGGCCCGGTTGGTTTGGATAACATCGCCGCAGCTATTGGTGAAGAGCGGGAAACCATAGAAGATGTTCTGGAGCCTTTTCTGATACAGCAGGGTTTTATCCAGCGTACACCTCGGGGCCGAATAGCAACTAACCATGCTTACCGGCATTTTGGTTTGAGCAAAGAAAACGAGTAAAAATTACATTAATGACTACTCCTCCTGAAGCAGATAATGCATTGTTAATCCTCCAGAATAGATTAGCGGGATCGCTGGTGGCTGTTTACCTTCATGGATCGGCTGTGGCAGGAGGTCTTCGCCCAAACAGTGACGTAGATTTACTGGTAGTCACTAATGAACCGCTGACGTCTGAAATCCGGGAATGTCTTGCTACTGATTTAATGCTGATATCGGGCCGATATCCTTCTGATCCTGATGGACGTCGTCCGGTTGAACTGATTGTTTTCCTGTGCACTGATCTGAGAGCATCGAATTATCCAGCCCGAAGTGAGTTCATGTATGGCGAATGGCTACGTCATCAATATGAAGAAGGAAAAATGCTTAAATCTGTTTGTGATCCGGAACTAACTTTAGTGTTGGCTCAGTCACGACAGGAAGCGCTCCCTCTGATTGGCCCACCCGTAAGTGATCTAATTCCAGTTATTCCAAAGTCAGAGATTCGTCGGGCTATTAAAGATGTTCTGCCGGGGTTAATTGAAACCTTACAGGGAGATGAACGTAATGTTTTGTTAACGCTGGCGCGTATGTGGAGAACGTTAGTTACCGGAGAGTTTGTTCCTAAGAATATCGCTGCTGACTGGGCGGCGGCACGTCTTCCCGTTATACAATCCACAGTCTTGGCTGATGCGCGGAAGGCTTATTTGAGTGGGAATGAAGAAGATTGGCAGAGTCGTCAGCAGGAACTCCATATTACGATAAGTTCGCTGCGTGACTGTGTGCTGAAGAGTTAATAATGTACCAATGGATCATGCAGGCCCAAGACACGATAGCATGTATTATTTTGCAGAAAGAAGCATCACGAAAATTGTTGACTTAATTAAACTGGAATATGAGTCAGAACGGTTAAAAAATATTGGCGAGTTGCTCATATCTCTAGATGAAGATAATATGTTGTCATAATTGAATTTATAAAAGACATTGTTTTTTATAGTGAAAAATTATATTGGTAAGGAATGAAGTTATTGATGTTGATTAGTCTTGAAATTCACTTGGCGAGTAAATTTAATGTTGATTTAAATAAAAGGGCCATAATTATTTAAATTATGACCCAACTATTTATTTGATTAAAAAATTAACTTTTTGCCTTACAAGTTAAACTTAAAGCAAATAATACCGCAGCACAAAGCACAACAGAAGGCCCTGCTGGTGTATTATAAAACGCGGATAAAGTCAATCCGCCGGTAACGGAAAACATACCTATACCAATTGCACAAATTGCCATCTGTTCAGGTGTGCGAGCAAAACGACGAGCAGTAGCTGCCGGGATAATAAGTAAGGAAGTGATTATCAACGCTCCGACGAATTTCATTGCCAGCCCGATAGTCAGTGCAGTGACCAGCATCAACAATACACGTAACCGCTGAATATTAACTCCATCAACGAAAGCCAGATCCTGACTGACGGTCATCGACAGTAAAGCGCGCCATTGCCATGCCAGTAACCCTGCCACAATAACAACGCCTGCCGTAATCAGCCAGAGGTCTTCATACGTTACAGAAAGTAGGTCACCGAACAAATAAGCCATCAGATCAACGCGGATGCCGCTCATAAAGCTGACAACCACTAAACCCAGTGATAATGCACTATGAGCCATAATGCCCAGTAATGTATCAACGGCTAATTGTGGTCGTTTTTCCAGCCATACCAGAATAACAGCCAGTATCAGTGTCACTGCAATCACCGCATAAAACGGATTCACATCTAACAGGAAGCCGAATGCCACACCAAGCAGTGAAGCATGGGCCAGTGTATCGCCAAAATAGGACATTCTGCGCCAGACAACAAAAGAGCCAAGAGGCCCTGCGGCAATCGCCAATAAAACTCCGGCTAGCCAGCCCGGAAATAGTAGTTCGATCATTGGCGAGGCTCTCCACCCTTTTTCAAAATAATTTTCCCTCTTAAATCGTGATGATGATTATGATGGTGGCGATAAACTGCCAGCTGTTCGGCACCGCGGTGACCAAACATGGCAATAAATTCCGGATGCATGGATACCACTTCTGGGGTACCTGAGCAGCAAATGTGTTGATTAAGGCATAAAACCTCGTCTGTTTTCGCCATCACCAAGTGCAGGTCATGCGATACCATAAGGACAGCGCAATTTAGTTCTGTTCTGATTTGATTAATTAAATCATAAAGTGCTAATTGACCATTCACATCCACACCTTGTGTCGGTTCATCGAGAACCAGCAGTTGAGGATGATTGAGTAATGCTCTGGCGAGCAAAACTCGTTGAGTTTCTCCTCCTGATAGTTTTTGCATGGGTTGCTGCAATAAATGAGCAGCTTTGACTCGTTCTAAAACAGGGGTGATATCGGTTGATTTAACCCCCGGTTTAAGCATCATGAAACGTTTAACAGTCAAAGGAAGAGTAGGGTCAAGATTTAATTTTTGTGGAACGTATCCTATCCTTAGTGTTTGGTTGTGCTCAATGACACCGGAAGTAGGACGAATTAATCCTAGAACAATGCGTACTAACGTTGATTTACCGGCTCCATTTGGGCCGATTAACGTCAGGATCTTACCTTGTGTAAGGCTGAAAGAAATATTGTTTAATACCGTGCGGCTACCAAACTTAACCGTAATGTTTTTCAGGGTGATCATAATTGGCATGTTACATAACAGGCATGTTAAAAGTGTCTTGCAGAATCATTGGAATGTTATAATATAACATTTTTAGATTCTATGCATGGGATATTCATAATATGTTACACAAACCACACAGATACGCGCATACATTTTTTCGTCAGGCAGCTCTGATTTCTGTGCTGACCGCGGGTATTAATTATTCTGCACAGGCGGATGTTGTCACATCTATTCGTCCTCTGGGCTTTATTGCTGCAGCTATTGCTGATGGTGTAACAGAGACGCAGGTACTTTTGCCTGATGGCGCCTCTCCACATGATTACGCTTTAAGGCCTTCGGATATCCGCAAACTTGATCAGGCGGATTTGGTTGTCTGGATTGGCCCGGATATGGAAACATTTTTAGCGAAGCCAATAGAGAAAATTGCACAAAATAAACAACTGGAATTGGCTAATTTACCTACCATCAAACCTTTATTACTGAAAAATAGCGAAGATAACCATGATTCAGATGAATCGAATCAGCATAAACATGAAACAGATCACGAACATCATCACCATGGCCAATATAATATGCATATTTGGTTGTCACCAAACATTGCACAGAAGGCGGCTCAGGCGATATATACCCGTCTTGTCGAGCGATATCCTCAACATAAGCAACAATTAGAAGTAAACCTACGTAAATTCAATGGACAGCTTGTACAAACTGACAAGAATATTACAGATATGCTAAAACCCGCGTTAGGGAAGGGGTATTTCGTTTTTCATGACGCTTATGGCTACTTTGAAAAACATTATAAGTTGACACCGTTGGGTGTTTTTACTGTGAACCCTGAAATACAACCCGGTGCGCAGAGATTACATAACATACGAACACAATTGGTTGAGCAAAAAGCGAAGTGTATTTTTGCTGAGCCTCAATTCAGGCCAGCCGTCATTCATGCCGTTGCAAAAGGTACTGATGTACGTATTGGAACACTTGACCCATTGGGAAGCGGCATTGTATTGAATAAAGACAGTTATATGAAATTTATAACTCAGTTGTCAGAACAATACTCGAGCTGCCTGAATTAATATAATAAGGAATTATAAATAGTGCAGCAGATGGTTAAAACTATCGTTCTGGTATATAACAACCTGCCTAGACCACACAAAATCATGCTTGGTTCTTTGACGTTGGTCACTTTAGCTGTGGCTGTGTGGCGTCCGGTTGTTTATCACGAACAAGAAGAAAGAATGGAAAGATCCGGGAGTATCACCATCACAGCTCCCAGCACTATCCCTGATGCAACAGATGACACGATTGGTGATAGTAATGAGCAGTTCTCTGATGAAGGGATCAGAGATGAGGAAAATGAATCGGAACCAGCTGTAAATGTTCCTCATAAATATGTTGTTTCCAGTGGTGATACCTTAAGTTCTATTTTAAATCAGTTTGGTATTGATTCGTCCGATATTGCTTTATTGGCGAATCAGAATAAGGCACTGCGTGGCCTGAATATTGGTCAGTCATTATCATGGACTGTCGATGAAAACGGTAGTCTGAAAACGTTAACATGGGGAATGTCGCGTCGTGAGACACGGGTTTATACTCGTGAAGGTGATATCTTCAAAGAAACAAAAGAGTTTCAGAAAGGTGAGTGGGTAAACAGTGTCATAAAAGGCGCTGTGAATGGTAACTTTACCGGAAGTGCTTTAGCCGCAGGGTTAACCAGCAGCGAAGCAAGGGATGTGACTAAAGCACTTCAATGGCAGATTGATTTCCGCAAGCTGCGAAAAGGTGATCAGTTTTCTGTATTACTGTCCCGCGAAATGCTTGGTGGAAAAAGTGAACAGAGCCAGCTATTGGGTGTTCGCTTACGAAGTGGTGGTAACGACTATTATGCATTCCGGGCTGATGATGGTCGTTTTTACGATAGTAATGCGTCTGGTTTGGAGCGTGGTTTTTTACGTTTCCCAACAACAAAACAATTCCGGGTCTCTTCTCCTTTTAATCCGCGTCGTTTAAATCCTGTCACGGGAAGAGTGACAGCTCATAGAGGCGTTGATTTTGCCATGCCTGTAGGAACACCTGTTCTGGCTGTTGGTGATGGCGAAGTTATTGTTGCTAAATTTGATGGTGCAGCAGGTAATTTCATTGCTATCCGGCATGGTCGTCAGTACACAACCCGGTATATGCACTTAAGAAAGCTATTGGTAAAACCGGGCCAAAAAGTGAAACGTGGCGAACGTATTGGTTTGTCGGGTAACACCGGCCGCACAACTGGTCCTCATTTGCATTTTGAATTCTGGGATAATCAGCAGCCGGTGAATCCATTGACTGCAAAATTACCTCGTTCCGGCGGATTAAGTGGTAAAGATCGTTCGGAATATATTGCGATGGTTAAGGAGCTTAAACCGCAACTATCACTAAATTAAAAATCCAGATTGTTAACACATAAAAGCGGATGATTGGTATCATCCGCTTTTATCTTTTATGTTATATTTGTTGACAACAGATTGAAAACAAATGATTTGGAAGTTTATGTTGGAGCCAGCAGAGTTAGCTCATGAATAAAGAAAAAGATACAGATAGCAAACTGGGTTATATCCCAACGTTTCATTTATCCTATTTGCACCCTCGTTATTGGGGAATTTGGGCTGGTGTTGGAATATTGGCAGGTTTGGCTTATATCCCCGCTAAATGGCGTGACCCTTTGCTGGCTAAAATAGGCGTTTTTGCTGGTCGTAAAGCAAAAAGTGCCCGGCGAAGAGCGAAGATTAATCTGTTGTATTGTTTTCCTGAATTATCAGAACAACAGCATGAAATATTAATCGACAAAATGTTCGCAACAGCGCCACAATCTTTTGTTATGCTTGCCGAGCTTTGCCTGAGAGGTGTGGAGCCTACACTCCAACGTACTCAGTGGCATGGAGAGGAAATCACTCAGGCTTTAAAAGAACAGGGCAAAAATGTAATTTTTATGATCCCACATGGCTGGGCTATCGATATTCCGGCCATGTTACTGGCTGCTCGGGGTCAACCAATATCAGGCATGTTTCATCACCAGAGTAATCCGGTGGCTGATTATTTATGGAACAAGGCGCGTTGCTATTTTGGCGGACGCTTACATTCCCGTGATGCGGGGATAAAGCCTTTTATTGCATCTGTGCGTCAGGGGTATTGGGGATATTATCTTCCGGATCAGGATCATGGCGAAGAACACAGTGAGTTTGTCGATTTTTTTGCAACTTATAAAGCTACGCTGCCTGCTGTCGGACGCCTGATGAAAGTGTGTAAAGCGGCAATTGTTCCTTTGTTCCCGGTTTATAACTGTGAAACGCATCAACTGGATATTTATATTCGTCCACCGATGGACGATATAGCAGGGCAGGATGATGCTTATATCGCCCGCCGTATGAATCAGGAGTTGGAAGAATTGGTGAAGCCTAATCCTGAGCAATATACTTGGATATTGAAACTGCTTAAAACCCGTAAAGAGGGTGATATCGAGCCTTATAAAAGGAAAGATATTTGATTTAATATACACAATGGATTTCAAGATGTGTCGCGGCGGCAAGGGAATGAATCCCCGGGAGCATAGATAACGATGTGACTGGGGTGAACGAGCGCAGCCAACAAAGAGGCAACTTGAAAGACGAAGTGTATAACAATCAGGGGTAGAAGCCGCCCCTGATTATTATCGAGTAAAGATTATTCTGTAAATTTAAGCGCTTTTTAGTTTATTCCTGCATAGCGCAGTAATGCTGTTATGAACGCCGCCGATAGAATTACCACAATTAACGGCACTTTTCTCCAGGCCAGAAATACCGCGATAACAACACCCAATACACGCGCCATACCTGCAAAATGTTCACCTTCGTAGACGGTTGCAGCCAGTGCTACAGCGAACAACAATGTGGTTGCTGCATCAGAAAGTAGTGCCTGAGAACGCTCAGATAAAGCTAACTTATTACCCAGCTTTGCTCCACCGAAACGCATTAAATAAGTGCCCAGCGATAGTATTGCAATACCAATAATAATCAGAGAGTAATCAGCCATTATTTTTTCCTCGCGAATAAGCCCAATAACGACAGCAGAACAGGTAAACCCACGGGTATAAAAGGTACAACGGAAAGTGAAAGTGCTGCTCCGCTGGAAGCACGAATAAGAGATGTTTTATTCTTGAATGCAGGGATCACCATTGCCAGTAATATGGTTGGAAAGACTGCATCTAGACCAATCGTTTCTGGTGCAGGAATAAATTTGCCAACTGTACCGCCAATAAGAACACCTAAGGGCCAGAATAGAGCGACTCCGATACCACAAAACCAGTATGCGGCCTTACGTTGTTCGGGAGTCGACTGTGACATGCCGAATACCACACTCTCATCGTTCATAATATGGCAGCCGAAAAACTTTGCTGTACCTTTTCCGACTAATTCGCGTACCGCTACACCAAAAGGTAAATGACGCGCATTTACCAATAAACCCGCCGCTGCCGCAGCAAGTGGATTACCACCACTGGCAATAATACCGATAAACATAAACTCAGATGCGCCTGCCAGCACGAATGTGGATAACACAAGAGGAAGCCATAATGGAAAGCCATAAGCAATGGCGAGCGATCCGTAAGAAACGCCAACAACGCCGACAGCCAGATAAACCAGAAATATTGCTTTTTTTATCTCTCCTGACAAACAGGAAAAATGGTGTGTGAACATATACGTTTACCCATATCGAACAAAATTACATTATAATGAACATTATTAAAATGTAGGTCAAGATGAACATTTTGTTCATTATAATGAACAATGGAGCAACAATAATGACACAGCCAATCAGCATAATTGCGAAGAGTTTAGTTCGTGAACGTGCACGAAGCGGTCTTTCACTGACGGAAGTAGCGCGGCGCGCAGGTATTGCCAAATCTACACTTTCACAGCTGGAAGCAGGGAATGGGAATCCCAGTCTTGAAACGCTTTGGGCATTGTGTGTGGCATTAAATATTCCTTTTGCCCGTTTGCTGGAACCTCAAAGTAATAAAACGCAAGTGATTCGACGTGGTGAAGGAACTAAAGTCACGGCTGAACAGGCAAACTATCAGGCAACTTTATTGGCAACCTGTCCACCGGGCGCCCGTCGCGATATCTATTTGCTGATGACTCAGCCGGGAGCAGATCGCCTTTCAGATCCGCATCCAGCCGGTTCGGTAGAACATATTATTGTCACGAAAGGACGAGCTTTGGTGGGGCTAACAGAAGCCCCGGAAGAATTAAGTGAAGGCGATTACATCTGTTATCCGGCAGATCAGGAGCATATATTTAAAGCACTGGAACCGGATACACAGGCGATATTAGTCGCTGAACAGAATTAATATTATTTTGTTATTCTGCGCGTTTTTGAGATCGCGCAGAATAAGTATTTGCGTTATTCGACTTCAAGCACTCGGCAAGTATTGGTACTGCCGATAGTTCCCATCTGATCCCCCTGAGTGACCAGCACCAAATCGCCAGAGGCTAAGTAACCTCTGTCACGCAGACGGCTGACTGCTTCACTCGCCGCGGCAATACCATCAATGTGGCTGCTACAATAAACCGGTGTGACACCACGGTATAATGCGGTACGGTTCAGTGTTGATTCATGGCGTGACATAGAGAAAATAGGCAGACCGGAGCTGATACGTGACATCATACGTGCTGTACGACCTGATTCGGTCATGGCGATAATGGCTTTGACCCCTTTCAGATGATTGGCTGCATACATGGCAGACATTGAGATAGCTTCTTCAATGCTGTCAAATGTGATATCCATCCGATGCTTGGATGCATTGATCCCCGGCATTTTTTCTGCACCCAGGCAGACTTGAGCCATTGCCGCAACAGTTTCCGCTGGATATTGACCCGCCGCTGTTTCCGCAGATAGCATAACCGCATCAGTACCATCAAGGACGGCATTGGCAACATCCATCACTTCCGCCCGTGTTGGCATTGGGTTGGTAATCATCGATTCCATCATTTGAGTCGCTGTGATTACGACACGATTCAGTTGACGGGCACGACGAATAAGTTTTTTCTGAACTCCAACTAATTCAGGGTCGCCGATTTCAACACCCAAATCGCCACGTGCTACCATGACTACATCAGATGCCAGAATAATTTCATCGATAATCTCATCACTGCTGACCGCTTCAGCACGTTCTACTTTGGCTACAATTTGTGTTTCACAACCAGCGTCCCGTGCCAGCCGGCGGGCATAATTCAGATCTTCACCAGAGCGGGGGAAAGATACCGCGAGATAATCAACGCCGATTTTTGCGGCAGTGATAATGTCTTCTTTGTCTTTTTCTGTCAGTGCTTCGGCAGATAAGCCGCCACCCTGTTTATTAATACCTTTGTTATTGGAAAGCGGGCCGCCTACAGTCACTTCTGTAAATACTTTCATGCCCTGCACATCAAGTACTTTCAATTGAACTCGTCCATCATCCAGCAACAGAATATTGCCGGTTGTAACATCTGATGGCAGTCCTTTGTAATCAATTCCGACTTTTTCTTTATCGCCTTCTCCTTTGCCTAAGTTGGCATCAAGCAGGAATTTATCCCCGATATTGAGGAATATTTTCCCTTCTTTAAACGTCGATATACGTATTTTAGGGCCTTGTAGATCACCAAGGATAGCGACATGGCAACCCAGCCTGGCTGCGATTTCCCGTACTTTATTTGCGCGCAGGATATGATCTTCTGCGGTACCATGAGAAAAATTAAGGCGGACAACATTGGCTCCCGCATTGATCACTTTCTCTAAATTGTTGTCACGATCTGTAGCGGGACCAAGTGTAGTGACGATTTTAGTTCTTCTGAGCCGTCTGGACATGTATTACTCCGTTGACCTGTAAAGTATGGATGCTTGATTACCGTGAGATAACCATACAACTTTTTTGATTATCAACCCCGCAATATGTGTAATATGCATAATATTGACGGGGATAAACTTTCCATTATGCTATCAGGCTGGAGAGTTGATAAATAGTGAACAAAAACACAGTCTATTTTTATGCTTTAGTCGTGCTTATCAAACCGCGAATTGCGTAATGCTTCCTTGACTTTCTTCAAGTTATCTCTGAATTTTGAACCTCTGCGCAATGTAAAACCCGTTGCCAGCACATCAATGATGGTAAGCTGAGCAATCCGGGAAACCATTGGCATATAAATATCAGTATCTTCGGGAACATCCAGCAGAATAGAGAGAGTGGCTTCCTGTGCCAGCAGGGAACCCGTTGAGGTAATGGCAATAACTGTTGCGTCATTTTCACGGGCCAGTCTGGCCAGTTCCACCAGATTTTTAGTCCGTCCTGTATGAGAGATCAGCACGACAACATCACCTTCAGTACTGTTGATGCAGCTCATTCGCTGCATAACGACATCATCAAAATAGCTGACGGGAATGTTAAAGCGGAAAAATTTGTTCATGGCATCGTGTGCGACAGCAGCAGAAGCGCCCAGACCAAAAAAAGAGAGTTTCCTTGCCTGTGTCAGAAGGTCAACAGCACGGTTAATGGTTGTGATATCCAGATTACTCTTGACTGTTTCCAGATTAGCCATCACCGATTCAAAAATTTTATTGGTATAAGAGGTGACGCTGTCACTTTCTTCCACATTGCGATTTACATAAGGAGTGCCATTCGCCAGACTTTGTGCCAAATGCAGTTTAAAATCAGGAAAGCCTTTGGTATTCAGGCGACGGCAAAAACGATTAACCGTAGGTTCACTGACATTCGCCATTTTTGCCAGAGTAGCGATACTTGAATGAATGGCAGTATTGGGTGAATCGAGAATGACCTGCGCAACCTTTTTCTCAGACTTACTCAAAACATCAAGGCTATTTTGGAGCCGTTCCAGTGTGTTCATAAGACGCAGTTAAACCTCGGTTTTAACGATTTCATTAACAGGGGAAATCTATGTAATTTTCGTGAAAATATACTACTTGTTATTGAAAGCTGGCAGAGGTAAAAGTCAATAACTTGATATTTTTCATGAAAATATGACAAACATCTAACTTTCAACTTGGTAAGATTACTTCTTATTCGTAGTAAATTTTCACCTGATTACCACTTTTCGCTGCAAATATCATTCATAATACAAGATGAAATGTAAAAATTTATACACAATGAGTCAGGTAGTAAGATTCATGCAGGCCATCATGATCGAGGAATGAAGTATTTACTGCATATAACCAAAAGAGTACATTACCTGCAATTTCTGTAAAAAAATTACAATATCCCGTAATTGAGGAGATGCAAAATGGCGGTGACGTCTACAGCTCAGGCTTGTGATTTGGTGATTTTTGGGGCAAAAGGAGACTTAGCACGCCGGAAATTAATGCCTTCCCTTTATCAGCTGGAGAAAGCGGGTTATATCCATCCGGATACCCGTATTATCGGGGTTGGTCGTGCTGACTGGGATAAAAAAGCCTATACAAAGTTGGTTGAAGAAGCATTAACAACATTTATGTCCGAAAAACTGGACCCGGAATTATGGAAGAAACTCAGTTCGCGTCTGGAATTCTGTAATCTGGATGTCAACGAGACGGAACATTTCTCCCGACTGGCGAAAATTCTCAATCAGGATAAATTACCTGCCATTCATTACTTTGCTATGCCTCCAAACACCTTTGGCTCTGTCTGCCATGGGTTGGGTGTTGCGGGATTGAATAAAGAACCCAATCGTGTCGTGATGGAAAAACCATTGGGTACAGATCTTGCCTCTTCTCGTGCTATCAATGATGAAGTAGCAAAATATTTCAGTGAAAACCAAATTTACCGTATCGACCATTATCTGGGTAAAGAAACCGTACTGAACCTGCTGGCGTTACGTTTTGCTAACTCTTTGTTTGTTAATAACTGGGATCATCGCACGATAGATCATGTGCAAATTACAGTTGCTGAAGAGGTTGGTATCGAAGGGCGCTGGGGGTATTTCGATCAGGCCGGTCAGATGCGGGATATGATCCAGAATCATTTGCTGCAAATCCTGACCATGATTGCTATGTCACCTCCGTCTGATTTGTCGGCAGATCGTATTCGTGATGAAAAAGTTAAAGTGCTTCGTTCATTACGCCGGATTGACCATACTAATGTACGGGAAAAAACAGTTCGCGGGCAATATACCGCCGGATTTGTTCATGGTAAAAAGGTTCCGGGTTATCTGGAAGAAGAAGGGGCAAACAAGGCCAGCAAAACGGAATCTTTTGTTTCGGTTCGTGTCGATATTGATGACTGGCGTTGGTCGGGTGTGCCTTTCTACCTGAGAACGGGTAAACGCTTACCGGCGAAATGCTCTGAGGTTGTGGTTTATTTTAAAGAGCCAGCGTTAAATCTGTTTGCTGGCTCCTCCTATCAGCAGTTACCTCAAAATAAGTTGACTATCCGTTTGCAACCGGATGAAGGTATTGATATTGAAGTGCTGAATAAAGCTCCGGGGCTGGAGCACAAGCACCGTTTACAGACAACAAAACTTGATTTGAGCTTCTCTGAAACATTCAATCAAACCCACCTTGCTGATGCTTATGAGCGATTATTGCTGGAAGCAATGCGCGGTATTCAGGCACTGTTCGTCCGTCGGGATGAAGTGGAAGAAGCCTGGAAATGGGTTGATTCCATTATGGAAGCATGGGCGGCGGATAACGAACCTCCAAAACCTTATCAGGCAGGAACCTGGGGACCGGTTGCCTCTATTGCGATGATCACCCGAGATGGGCGCTCATGGAATGAATTTGAATAACTAAATGTTATTAAATCTGGCCGCGTTAGCGGTCAGATCCTGCTTGCACTATCCATATATTGTTTAAGCTAACTCAAATGAGTTAAGTGATTTCATTAATTGTGTTTATTGTTTGAATATGCTAAAAATAGAGCGCAATCAGTTACACCACTAATATGAGGGTTCGTAGTATATTACACAGTGATTTCCGTGTGATGAAAGAATAAAACATCATGAATAGCGCCAAAAGCGTAAAAATCCAACGTAGTACCAAAATTCAAAGCAATACCCACGTCTTATTCCTCTCAGCTATTTTATCCAGCGAACACTACTGGTGCGGCGCACTTTAGCTTCTTTTTTCTCCTATTAACCGGTTTGTTCCGGAAAATTCTAGCGACTTTTTAGCCAATTATTAGTCAACTAATTATGTGCCAAAATATCAGGCTTCTTTTGATATCGCATTTTTAGGTGATGTTATTGGCATGAATAGTTTGATGTTTTGGCATGCCTATTCGGTATGTTTGGGAGAGAAAAATGATTTATTGGATATTTCTTGCACTGGCGATTGTGACAGAGGTTATTGGTACGCTGTCCATGAAGCAAGCCAGTATTTCAGGTGATTTCACCGGTATGTTTGTGATGTATTTCATGATCACAACGTCTTATATTTTATTAGCAATAGCAGTTAAAAAAGTTGCTTTGGGTGTTGCTTATGCTTTGTGGGAAGGGATCGGTATCCTGTTTATTACAGCGTTTAGTGTGTTGTGGTTTGATGAATCATTGTCACCGATGAAAGTAGGTGGGTTGTCACTGCTAATAATGGGTATTGCACTTATCAAAGCCGGTGCAAAAAAAGCACCAAAACTCCAGATGAAAGAGAAGGAGGCATAATATGCTGGCGCATTTTGAATGGTGGCATATCGCTTTTCTGATTCTGGCTGTTTGTTTAGAAATTGTGGCAAATATTTTGTTGAAACTATCCAATGGATTCGAGCGCTTCTGGATTGGTATTTTATCGCTGGTGGCTGTTTTAGGTGCATTCAGCGCACTGGCACAAGCGGTAAAAGGTATTGAGCTTTCCATTGCATATGCGCTTTGGGGAGCATTCGGAATTATTGCCACAGTTGCAGCGGGCTGGATTATGTTTAACCAGCGTCTGAATTTTAAGGGATGGGGAGGAATTGTGTTATTGTTGATCGGTATGGTTATGATCAAAATGGCATAAATTCAGCTTAAACCTGACTGCTAAAATGGCATTGAATAAATTAACAATTTTCAATGCCATAAATTTTATTTCAGTATTAGAACAATATTAGAGCTTAACAAGCTGCAATAATTTTGATTTCCACTTTGTATTTTGGATGCATCAGCCCAGCCTGAACAGTGCAACGTACAGGAGCATGGCCTGCAACAACCCAGTCATCCCAAGCGGCATTCATGCCTGCAAAATCGGCTTTATCAGCCAGAAAAATTGTTGCATCAATGATTTTACTTTTGTTTGAACCCAAACGTTGCAACATAGCATCAATGTCAGACAGTGTACTGGCGGTCTGCGCTGTGATATCACCATCCAGATTTTCTGGCACACTGGTATAATAAATTGTGTCGTTGTGGATAACAGCTTCTGACCAACGGGTATCTGGGTCAATGCGTTTAATAGTCATTTAATTTCCTGTCGATTGGTACAATTTTGATCCTGAATTGGCGGGTTATTGCCCCCTGTAAAAGGTCTATGGAAATAAACCCGTAGCACATTTTATCCTGATAGGGGATGTTCATTATTGTGATGTCATAACCTGTTGTCCAGTTCCGTCTGCAAGCTCTTTATTATTGGGATATATCAGGACGTAATGTTTGCGAGAAATGTCTGGGATTAAAGTTAATATTTATCCATTCCCTGAGTGATAAAAGAGAGCTGCTAATACATACTGTCATTTTGCGCTGTGCATCTGCAGACTAGCGGCATTTTTAGGTGAAATGAATTATCCTGATCTTAATTTCTATGTTTATATTGTGATTTTTAAATCAATCTTATTCTATTAAAAGAGACGATCTGTGTCAGACGATTTTGCAGAGAATGGCATACTTGCCAAAACCATACAGGGCTTTAAACCCCGCGATGCACAACGGGAAATGTCTTCTGCGATTACTGCGGCAATTCAAAATAAGCAACAGTTAGTGGTAGAAGCAGGGACAGGAACGGGGAAAACTTTTGCCTATCTGGTGCCTGCATTGCGGTCGGGCAAGAAAGTGATTATTTCCACGGGTTCAAAGGCGTTACAGGATCAACTCTATAGCCGGGATTTGCCTGCTATTACTGATTCGCTGGCATTTTCCGGTCGTCTGGCACTGCTAAAAGGACGTTCAAATTATTTATGCCTTGAGCGCCTTGAACAGCAATCAATCGGTGGCTCTCAACTTGAGCCAGAAACACTCTCAGAAATAATTACGCTGAAAAATTGGTCGTCACAAACTGAAGATGGTGATATCAGTACCTGCCATAAAATTGCGGAAGACAGCACTGTCTGGCCGTTGGTAACAAGCACTAATGATAACTGCCTTGGTCGTGACTGCCCGAATTATCAGGAGTGTTTTGTATTGAAAGCCCGCCGTAGGGCGATGGAAGCAGATATTGTCATCGTCAATCATCATCTGTTTATGGCGGATGCGGTTGTCAAAGATACCGGATTTGGCGAATTAATTCCGCAGGCGGAAGTGATGATTTTTGATGAGGCGCACCAAATTCCTGATATCGCCAGCCAGTATTTTGGGCAGCAGTTAAGCAGCCGACAATTACTGGATTTATCCCGGGATATCATCATGGCTTACCGCACGGAAGTCAGGGATCAGGCTCAGTTACAGAAAAGTGCGGATCGTCTGAGCCAGAGTACGCAAGATTTTCGTTTAGAACTCGGAGAAAACAGTTATCGTGGTAATCTCCGTGAAATTTTGCAGCAGCAACATATTAAGCGGGCATTGGTGCGGCTGGATGATGCACTGGAACTTTGTTATGACGTTATGAAACTGTCACTGGGGCGTTCAGCAATGCTGGATGCAGCTTTTGAACGGGCTACAATCTATCGTAACCGTCTTAAAAGACTGATTGATGTTACTGTGCCTGATTATAGCTACTGGTTTGAAAGTTATGGGCGGCACTTTTTGCTGGCTTTAACGCCTCTGTCTGTCTCTGATAAATTCAGTGAAATGATCCGTGAACAATCCGGTTGTTGGGTTTTCACATCAGCAACGTTGTCAGTTAACGAACAACTCGAACATTTCACCGCGCGTCTGGGGCTAAAACAGGCTCAAACTTTGCTCCTTCCCAGCCCGTTTGATTATCAGCGCCAAATGTTGTTGTGTGTTCCGCGTCATTTACCACTACCTAATCAGAATGGTGGGGCGAAATGGTTAGCAGGTATGTTGAAACCACTGATCGAAAGTAATAAAGGGCGCTGTTTTTTCCTGTGTACTTCCCATCAAATGATGCGCAGTTTGGCTGAGGAATTCCGTGCAAGTATGACATTACCTGTATTGGTACAGGGCGAAACCAGTAAGGGAAAATTATTGTCACAATTTCTCGCAGCAGGTAATGCTCTGCTGGTGGCTACCGGAAGTTTTTGGGAAGGCGTGGATGTGCGAGGTGATGCACTATCCTGTGTCATTATCGATAAATTACCCTTTACGGCGCCGGATGATCCGCTACTTAAAGCGAGAATCGAAGACTGTCAGCATAAAGGGGGAGATGCTTTCAGTGAAGTTCAGCTGCCTGATGCCGTACTTAGCCTGAAACAGGGAGTCGGGCGTTTGATTCGTGATGTTGATGATTATGGCGTGGTAGTTATTTGTGATAATCGATTAGTCATGCGCCCTTATGGTGAAGTCTTTCTCAACAGTCTGCCTCCATCTCCCCGTACTCGGGATCTGTCGAAAGCGGTGGAATTTCTTAAATCCCGTCAATCACAGTCGAAGTAAAATCTCTGGGGGTATGATAGCATAGCCCCCTTATTTCGAATTCTATTCTTGCCGGAGTTAAGGCATGTCCACACGGATTTTAGCTATTGATACTGCAACTGAAGCATGTTCTGTTGCACTTTGGAATGATGGTCTCATCGAGGCGCAGTTTGAAATTTCCCCACGGGAACATACTAAACGCATTCTACCTATGGTGGAGGCGATATTGTCCAAAGGTGGTATAAAGTTACAACAATTGGATGCACTGGCGTTTGGCAGAGGGCCGGGTAGTTTTACTGGTGTGCGTATTGGAGTGGGGATTGCTCAGGGGCTGGCCTTAGGAGCTGATCTGCCAATGATAGGTGTTTCTTCCCTGAAAACAATGGCTCAGGGAGTATTCCGTCTTAAAAATATATCGAATGTCTTGGTTGCCATTGATGCCCGTATGGGAGAGGTTTATTGGGCACAGTATACCCGTGATGAACAGGGTATATGGTCGGGGGATGAAACTGAATCTGTGTTAAAACCTGAGCAGGTACAGGCCATTATGTCTAATTTAACAGGGGAATGGGCAATAGCTGGAACGGGATGGGAAGCTTATCCTCAATTACTGGAAAGCCACTTAACTTTAATTCCGGGAGATATGGCGTTACCTCATGCAGAAGACATGCTGCCGTTAGCCGTTCAGATGTGGAAAGAGGGGGAGGCAACCGCAGTTGAGCTGGCAGAACCCGTTTATCTACGTAATGAAGTCACATGGAAAAAATTACCGGGCCGTTAAAATTGTTCAGGTAACTTTAGGGGAGAAAGTTGCATAAATTTAATGCAACTTGTAGCGGAAACTGGTGTCCATGAAATATTGATATCCATAAAAACAGGACTGGCTATACCCACCGTCTTTCAGGTTGAATCTTAGCCAAAGAAGAGGCAATCTGAAAGACGAAGAAGTCGCATTCTCTGATTTTTCCTGCATGGGAGGTATTTATTATGCTCAATGGAACATACTGTCGGGTCATATTGCAATCTATTGTATTTATGGGGGCAATGGCACTCATCGGTTGTGCATCAGTTCCGGACTCAATAAAAGGAGCGACTAAACACCCGGAGGAAAACCTGATTAGTGTCAAAAACAAACCCGATTTATATGTTGGGCATGAAGGGCGCTTTGGTGGAAAAGTCCTAAGCGTCTTAAATGAAAAAGGACGGACACGGTTAGAAATTTCAACAATGCCACTGGCAAGTAATGCTGCTCCTCTTATTGGTTCCCCTTCACTCGGCCGGCTTTATGCTTACGTGAATTCTTTTCTGGAACCCACCGATTTCAAGAACCATTATGTGACTGTTGTCGGCTTGATTACGGGAATAGAAAAAGGAAAAGTCGGGGATAGCCCATATAACTATGTTGTGATGAATGTTAATGGTTTTAAACGCTGGCATGAAATAAGACGTATTTCATTACCACCTTCAGTAGGAAATATGTGGGGTTATTATGGTGATCCCTATTTTAATGAATGGATAGAACGTCCAGAAATTCAGTCTGCGCCTGTTGAAACTATCTTGACTGAGAAACATCCAGCCGAGTGATAAAGGTGGTCTCATATTTGTAACAAATATGGGGCCATTTTAAATAAGTACTAAATTTTATTATTACAAGACTGGAGTCGTAAAGAAAAATATATTACAAACAAAAGGATAGTGAAAATCATGAAAATATTAATTAATTGATGAAACTCAGTTATATGAAATAAATCAAAACACATCATAAATACGCCGGTGAAACTCATTTTTAATGCACCCTGTAAAGCACTGGCAGCACCTTTGTTCTTGGTTACATTCTCCATGCACAAAATCAATGATAAAGGTGCAGTAACACCTGATACAGTGGCTAATAAAAAAGAGAATATCATAATATTAATGGGTGTTTCTAAGTTTTGTAATGAAAAAAAAATAAGGATAAAGCTATAAAATATGAGTGATAGTAAATAGAGTTTTTTAGACGTTATTCTTATAAATTGCCTTCCTAACAACCATGATCCTAAAATAATTCCAGCAGAATAAATAATGAAGAATAGGCTGTTTTCTATCGGGCTGTAACCAAGTTTATGGAAAATATAAGGAGAGGTGGAGTAATAGCCTATTGTATAAGAAAAGATGAGTGATGATGCAATGCTGAATGCAATAAATTGTATATTTTTTGCCAATTGAATATATGGTGTCAGGAACGCTGATAGTTTTGGTTCCTTTTTCCTCGTTTCATCCATTATGAGTAAGGTAATAATTAAACCAAAAAAATAAATAACAGCCAGTGTAAAAAAGGATATATGCCAGTTATATTTCATTTGTAGCCATCCTCCAAAGACAGGGGCAAGAGCCGGAGATAGCTGGCTGGACATTGAAAAATAAGAAAATGCTTTTTTTAATTTTATATTTTCCTGAAAGACATCAACGATAATAGCCCTTGAGATAACAGTAAAACTAGCAGCACCAAATGCTGTGATTATTCTGGACAAATAGAGGTAACTGATTTTTTCACTATAGCCTGATAAGAACAGCCCAATAATAGAAATGGCAAACCCGATAACAACAGCAGGCTTTCTGCCATAGTAATCACTGATGCTGCCATAAAAAAACTGAGAAATACCCAGTATTGCCATATAAACTACAATTAAATTTTTGATGCTTTCTTGTGAAGTATTGAGTTCTTTTAAAATAAAAGGTAGTGAAGGATTAAAAAAATCAACAGCCATTAAACCAACAACGAGTAAAAAGCATGAAAAAAGAATTGTTTTTTGTTCGTTCATTAAAATACCTTCATTTCTATCGACTCGTACATGTAAGTTTTATTGCTAATGACAAAATACCCACCTGATTGCAGATGGACGATCAATGAATAAAATGACCTTGTCCTAATATAGTGAAAAAATTATCAATACAAGATAAACAATACCGAAGCGTTTATTAGGTCAAGATGTGTACACAATGGATTTCAGAATACGTGGCGGTGGCAAGGGAGCCCATCTTAGGGAGAGTAGTTAACGCATTATTTTGTTTAAATATTAAACAGGAACATGCGAATAACCCTTAATAATTATCGGGCATTGGTTTACATTGTTTATAACTATTTGGAATAATGATATGGGTTTTCGGCAAAAATAGCTAAATCAGTGTATAATTAGTGAATTATACATCTAAATACTAGTTTTGGTATTAACTATTTGATAAATAATAAAAACATACAGGCGGCATAAGCTGCCTTATTTTTTAGCAGCGATAATGAAGTATTAAATTAGTGATGTGTATCGCCAACCTGAACAATGTTCCTTTTCAAACTGGTACGCTGAGTTAATAATTTGTTAAATACACAGGTCTGGTTTTTGTTTCATGGTCAATGGTTACACAGCAATTAGATTTCAGGAGTACTCAACTTGGAAAAAGTCTGGCTAAAACATTATCCGGCGGATGTTCCGGCAGAAATCGATCCCGATCGTTATTCATCATTGATTGAAATGTTTGAAAATGCCGTGGCGAACTATGCTGATCAGGTCGCATTTATTAATATGGGTGAGGTTCTCACTTTCCGCAAACTGGAAGAGCGTAGTCGCGCTTTTGCTGCTTATTTACAAAATGGATTGGGGCTTAAAAAAGGCGATCGGGTGGCATTAATGATGCCGAATCTGCTGCAATATCCCATTGCCCTTTTTGGTATTCTGCGTGCGGGAATGATTGTCGTTAATGTAAACCCACTGTATACCCCGCGAGAATTGGAGCACCAACTGACTGACAGTGGTACTTCGGCTATAGTCATTGTCTCTAATTTTGCTCATACCTTAGAAAAAATAGTTTTCAATACCCCGGTCAAACATGTCATTTTGACTCGCATGGGTGACCAGTTATCCCGTCCAAAAGGGACTCTTGTAGATTTCGTCGTAAAATATATTAAACGGCTTGTTCCGAAATATCACTTGCCGGATGCAATTTCATTTCGCAGCGTTATCCACAAGGGTTATCGCATGCAGTATGTCAAACCAGAGGTAAATAACGAAGATTTGGCATTTCTGCAATATACCGGCGGTACAACAGGTGTGGCAAAAGGCGCCGTGCTGACCCACCGGAATATGTTAGCGAACCTTGAGCAGGTTAAAGCCAGTTATTCATCGTTGTTACGTCCCAAACAAGAACTGGTTGTCACGGCATTGCCGCTATACCATATTTTTGCTCTTACTATAAATTGCCTGCTGTTCACTGAATTGGGTGGCCGGAACTTATTGATTACCAATCCGCGGGATGTGAACTCAACAGTTAAAGAGCTTTCCCGTTATAAATTTACCGCACTGTCTGGTGTTAATACGTTATTTAATGCCTGGATGAATAATGCGGAATTCCAGAAACTGGATTTTTCTGCATTACGTCTGGCTGTCGGTGGTGGTATGGCAGTGCAGAGCGCGGTTGCGGATAAGTGGCAAAAACTGACAGGTTGCCATTTACTCGAAGGATATGGCCTGACTGAGTGTGCACCTTTAGTGTCTGCCAACCCATATAATCTGGATCATCATAGTGGCAGCATTGGTTTCCCGATTCCTTCAACAGATATTAGGCTGATGGATGACAGTGGGAATGAGGTTCCTATGGGAGAGGCTGGTGAAATGTGGGTTCGTGGGCCTCAGGTAATGAAAGGTTACTGGAATCGCCCTGATGCAACAGCTGAGGTATTAAAAGATGGCTGGCTGGCAACAGGGGATATTGCCAATCTGGATGAAAAAGGCTTCCTGCATATTGTTGATCGGAAAAAAGATATGATTCTGGTTTCCGGTTTCAATGTCTATCCGAATGAAGTGGAAGATGTTGTTTCATCACACCCCAAAGTATTGGAGTCAGCGGCAATCGGTGTTCCGAGCGAAAACTCAGGTGAAACTGTTAAAATCTTTGTTGTTCGTAAAGATCCTAGTTTAACTGAGGATGAACTTAAAACACACTGCCGCCGCTATCTGACCGCCTATAAGGTGCCGAAAATTATCGAATTTCGTGATGAATTACCGAAATCGAATGTAGGTAAAATTCTTCGTAAAGAACTGCGTAAAGAAGAAATAGCAAAAGCAGAAAAATAGATTAGAGAATGTTTAAGAAGCAATGTTAATTGCCTATTACATGAACAACGCCGGTTTTTACCGGCGTTGTTGTATATTACGGATATCCCGACTTACAAATTAACGAATTGTAATCTGTTAAAAAGTTATTTTTGTTGTTAAGGCAATAGTTTCGTTAACTTGTAGAGAATTACATCAAATACAACGCCTTAATTCAATTTTTCATAAAGCACAAAAAGACAAGAATAATATTTTCTGTATAATGCTTTTGCTTCATTAATTGCATTAAGGGAATAATAATGAAAAAAATAATTTTAACTTCGTTAGTTACTTTGGGACTATCAGCGGTTTCAGTAGGTGCATATGCTGCGGGTGAAAGTACAATTTCAGCAGGTTATGCGCAGAATAGTATTAAGCTTTACGGTGAAAAACCAAAAGATAATCCAAAAGGCTTTAACGTCAAATATCGCTATGAGTCCGATGATAATTGGGGGGTAGTGGGTTCATTTGTATATACGCATCAAGGATATGAATATCGTGATCGCGGTTTCAAGGTAGGTGACTCCAGTGTAAGTTACTACTCATTAACAGCAGGGCCATCCTATCGCATCAATGATTATGTGAGTGTTTATGGTTTGGTTGGTGCAGGTCATGGTGAAGCGGAGTACAGCTATCTGGAGCGGACACGCTGGGGATTAAGGAGTGAAAGTGGAAGTGGAAGCAAAACTGAACTTGCTTATGGTGCAGGTTTTCAGGTTAATCCGATCCCTAATATAGCTATTGACGCATCATACGAATATACAAAACTTGATGATGTTAAAGTTGGTACATGGATGATCGGTGTTGGTTATCGATTCTAAAATTTATAAATTGCAGAATAAACTATCTCTGACTTCGAGATATTCTTTAGAGATCAGAGGCAGGTTTTATAAACAGGTATGGCATTAATTTTTTGAATTAACTGAATAACTACTATTTAGATAATCAATATATTAATTATGTCATACCTTTTTATGGTCAGGGGTTATTGGGTGAAAATTAAGGCTATTAGAAGCCATGAAGGTATACCCTGTTTTATATTAAAAATCTTCAGGAAATAGTTACTATCTGGCTAATGGTAGATCTGACATGTCTCAGTATTAAACTTCAAATATACAACTCACTTAATCAGTCACTCGACAAACAGACATATCTTATAATACATCACCTTATTTTAATGCGTATTGATTCTGTTATAGGTGATTCAATTGAGATAAAAATCTGTCCTAAGTAATATTAACCAGCTAGTTAGCAGTAGGATGAAATGACCTTTAACGAATAATAAAGTGAGGTGTTTATGTCTGAAGTTAATAAGCTGGATAATAAAAAATGCCCGTTTGATCTTGATAAATATCAGATGAAAATTGATAACCTTGCTCCAGAAGGTTCTCTGCCGTGGGCAATAATTCAGGTGTATAAGGGAGAGATAGTAGCTCGTAGTGAGTGGGAAGCACCTGAAGAGTATATAGCGTTGACAGTTCAAAGTCCTGACAGCGCCGCTCATATTGTTAAACATGATAAATATGGCACGTCAGATTGGGTACCTATACAGGAAGAGTTGATGGCTTGTGATTGGAAATTGCAGGTGCTAACACCAAAGCCACAGCCAGCTGATTGTATGCTATCATTTTATCTTGTAGTGGGGACTGGCTCTTTTTCTAATAAGGATCAGTTGTGGGGTTATCTTGCTGATGCTGAGTTTGAACCTATGGGGGAGCATTTAGGGCCTTTCGGTACTCTGAGTAATTTCCAGAATAAAACAGATATCACAAAATTTTCGTTGCTTGTCTGGGATGGTAAGCAACAGAAGATTTTTATTCGGGCCTCTTCGGATAACAATCAACAAGGTTATCAGAAGATGGTGGAATTATTTAAGAAAAGCCTCACGATAAATGTGAGCGGTATCGATTATCAATTGGGTGGTAGCACCGATAACCATTTATATGGCAAGCATGAGTTTGAGTTTATTGGCGCGTATGGTAACGATGATGCCCAAAGATTGGGTAATCTGCTGCAACACCAAAACGCAGGTGATTTATTTCCTTATTGTTTCAACTGGAAATAGCCTGCCTGAACCTACCTTCTGAATTTTAGGCTGCGCTTCGGTGTGGCCTTTTTCGTATTTGCAGTAATCAAGTCAGCGTTTACAACTCAGAGTGATCTGGGTGGTCAACACCTATCTCCTCAACAAGCGTTTTAAAGATTTTTCTGATATTCCTCAGTGTAAATTTTTCAAAGTTGTGGCAAGTGGAAGGTATGTTTAATACTATAGAAACAGCTACCTGTGTAAAAAATATTTAGAGATTTTACTGTGTGTACATGATTGTGTGCATGTTTATGTTTTAATAGTATATATGGTTATATAAAACAATGTATTTAAAGGATACTTTCCTAAATAATTGTAATTATCAATTGATTACCTCCGATGCCCAGTTACAGTCCATCTGTGATCGGGCCAAACAACATGCAAAAATTGCGCTGGATACAGAATTTGTACGCACAAGGACATATTATCCCCAATTAGGCTTGATTCAACTGTTTGATGGGGAAGAACTTTCTCTGATTGATCCCCTTGAGATTTCTCAATGGCAGCCTTTGCGCGAATTGCTGACTGATCCGAATGTCGTAAAATTCATTCATGCTGGCAGTGAAGATTTGGAAGTTTTCTGGAACAGCTTTCAGTGCATGCCGACTCCGATAATAGATACTCAGGTATTGGCGGCGTTTATTGGGCATCCTTTGTCGTGCGGGTTTGCAACACTGGTTTCAGAATATTTGCATGTAGAACTGGATAAAAGTGAATCGCGTACCGATTGGCTGGCTCGTCCGCTCAGTGAAAAGCAATGTGAATATGCGGCGGCGGATGTTTATTATCTCTTGCCTCTGGCTGATATTCTGATGACAGCCACAGAGCAGGCGGGTTATATGGACGCAGCAAAAGATGAAAGCGAACTGATTGTACAGCGTCGCAAAGAGATCTTAATGCCGGAGTCTGCATACAAAGATATCAGCAATGCCAACCAACTACGCCCGAGGCAATTAGCCTGTTTAAAAAAACTGGCTGCATGGCGTTTAAATCAGGCTCGTGAGCGGGATTTGGCGGTTAATTTTGTTATTCGTGAAGAAAACCTGTGGCAGGTGGCGCGTTATATGCCAGCTTCACTGGGCGAGCTGGATGCTTTGGGTTTAAGCGGGCAGGAAATTCGTTGTCATGGGCGTCGGTTACTGGCAATGGTAGCAGAATGCCGGGATCTTTCAGATGAAGAATGCCCTGAATTAATTAAAAACTTAGTTGATTACCCTGAGTATCGTAAAGCGTTTAAAGAAATAAAATCATTGATAAATACGGTCAGTGAACCACACCAGTTTTGCGCTGAATTATTGGCATCCCGCCGTCAGATTAATCAATTACTTAGTGCTCACTGGAAACTGAAATCATCAGCAAATCTACCTGAGTTATTACGGGGCTGGCGGAATAAACTATTGGCTGAACAGATTGCTGAAATATTAGCTGATTACCCAGTTCAGTGATTCATTTGTCGGAACTGAAATCGGGATGTATAAACATCCCGATTACTTTCGGGAAATCACACGCTTAAATTAAATAGCACCATTTGATAGCGTTATTTTGGCGATTCCTCAATCTCCGGTAATGTTACATTGAGTTCCAGTACGGAGATATCATCATTCTTTTGCTCAAACTGTACAGAAAGCATATCCGGGTCAATTTGTACATATTTACAAATAACAGCCAGAATATCGCGTTTCATTTCGGGCAAATAGGCAGGCTCAGCATCACCACGGCGCCGCTCTGCCACGATGATTTGCAGCCGTTCCTTGGCAATATTGGCTGTCGGTTTTTTTCTCGACAGGAAGAAATCTAACAAAGCCATGCGTTACCCTCCAAACAGGCGTTTCAAAAAGCCCTTTTTTTCTTCCTCAATGTAGCGGAAAGGCCGCTCTTCACCGAGTAAACGTAAAACTGTGTCTTCGTATGCCTTACCCGCATCAGACTCTTTATCCAGAATAACAGGCTCTCCCTGGTTCGAAGAACGTAAAACAGATTGATCTTCAGGAATGACACCGATTAAAGGAATACACAAAATTTCCAGAACATCTTCCATGCTTAGCATATCGCCACGGTTCACACGACCGGGGTTATAACGAGTCAACAAAAGATGTTCTTTGATAGGGTCTTCACCTCGTTCAGCCCGACGTGATTTAGACGCGAGAATACCTAAAATTCGATCTGAATCGCGAACAGATGAAACTTCCGGATTTGTTGTAATAATAGCTTCATCGGCAAAGTAGAGAGCCATCAAGGCACCACTTTCAATACCTGCTGGTGAATCGCAGACAATAAAATCAAACCCTTGCTGAGTTAATTCATTCAGGATTTTTTCGACACCATCACGGGTGAGGGCATCTTTATCCCGAGTCTGAGAAGCAGGCAGGATATATAAATTCTCTGTGCGCTTATCTTTTATCAGCGCTTGATTTAATGTGGCGTCACCTTGGATCACGTTAACGAAGTCAAAAACCACACGGCGCTCACATCCCATGATGAGATCGAGATTACGCAGCCCGATATCAAAATCAATGACTACGGTTTTTTTCCCTTTTTGTGCGAGGCCGGTAGCAATGGCCGCGCTTGAAGTGGTTTTGCCAACGCCACCTTTACCAGATGTAACAACAATAATGCGTGCCATGAAGCGATTCCTTGTTATAAGGGCTAGATTAAGGTTTCAATAGTTAATTCATTATTTACCAGACGTAATTTCACCGCTTTACCAGCAAAATTATCTGGAATTTCATCACTGAGCCAATATTGGCCGGCAATAGAGGTTAGCTCAGCATTTAAATGGGTGCAGAAAATCTGGCTTTCTTGATCGCCAGATGCGCCTGCTAATACACGCCCACGTAGCACGCCATATATATGAATATTCCCGTCAGCGATTAATTCTGCACCAGCACTGACATTACTGGTGACAATAAGATCACTATTCGGAGCATAAATTCTTTGTCCTGAACGAACAGGCGTATTAATTATACGAGTTTTTTTGAAAATAGGTTCAGGTGGCTTATTTTCTTCAGTACGAATTTTCTGGCTTTTCCCTTCTTTTAATAAAGGGAGTTCCGATTCCAACACAATTTTCCGCTGTTCTTCATCCTGGCAGCCGCTGATGCCAACAATACGTAGCCCGCTAGATTCAACCACACGATGTAGAGCAAGAAGGTCTGCACCAGCAGGGAGATGGGATATATTGATAACAACTGGAGCATTTTTCAGGAATTCGGGCGCTTGCTCCAATTTTTCCTGTATGGCCTTTTGAATGATATCCGGCTGGTCATCATGCAAATGAACGACCGAAAGCGTAAAATTACTGCCTTTTAGCTCAATTGGCGATTGTGACATCGATATTCAGACTCAGCAAGGTTAAGTTCCATGGAACAACTCCAAGGATACGATATTCTTAAATATAATAAGCATGTTATAGTTACTGAATTATTCAAGCAAGTCGCAGTGTTAATTAAAAAGAGTTTATGACAATGATTTGTGTAATCTATAGAAGTCCAAAGCGTGAACAAACATATCTCTATCTTACAAAAAAAGGAGATTTTTCCTCTGTTCCTGAAGAGTTATTGAAAGCTTTTGGCGAGCCACAGTTTTCTATGATGATTTCGTTATCAGAAAGAAAAAAATTAGCTAATGCGGATATTGAAAAAGTAAAAGCGGCATTGAGTGAGCAGGGTTTTTACTTGCAGGTTCCCCCTCCCGTTGAAAGTTTAATCAATGAACATCTGGCAGCAGCCAAATCATGAAAAAAATCGTCATCCGAAGAGCCACAGATAGTGGCTTGATCCTGAATTAAGAGGGTGATTTATGAAATTAATCATCAAGGTACCTTTATTATTGAGTGTAATACTGCTGGCTGGGTGTATTTCACCCGATAAAAAAATACAGCAGGATTCAGGGTTGACGGTTTTATCTCAAGTGGATGTTAAGGCACTAGAACAGCAGTTTCCACGCGCTTCACGTGAATCATCGCAGTTTCCTGCTTATGTGGCTTTAATCAGGCAGCAGGCGCGGCAACAGGGGATCAGTGAGGAGACCTTAAAACGGGCATTTGCTGATATACACTTTATCCCACGGGTCATTAAATCAGATCATAATCAACCAGAGAAAAAAGCGACTCTTGATGAGTATCTGAAACGTGTTTTGCCGGACTGGAAAATAAAACAGGGCGTTGAACAATATCAGAATAATTCCCTGCAATTAGAAAGGGTCGGCCGTAAATATGGTATCCCTGAATCTTATATTGTCGCCTTATGGGGGCTGGAGAGCGGGTTTGGCCGTATTCAGGGTAAGGAAGATGTCATATCTGCATTGTCTACGCTGGCTTTTGAAGGGCGGCGGGAAGACTTCTTTATCAAACAGCTTCTGGCCGCTCTTGAGATTATGGAGAAAAAATACATTGGCGCAGACCAGACTCTGAAAGGTTCTTGGGCTGGAGCGATGGGGCAAAGCCAGTTTATGCCGACTTCGTATCTGACTTATGCCGCAGATGGTAATGGTGACGGAAAGATCGATATCTGGAACAACAAAGAAGATGTTTTTGCTTCCACCGCTAATTACCTGCATAAAGAAGGATGGCAAAAAGGGCTACCGTGGGGTTTTGCCGTTTCATTGCCGGCTAATTTTGATAAAGCGCTGGAAGGCGTTAAGGTGGAGCAGGGTAAATCGATTTCACAATGGCAGTCATTGGGTGTTTTTTCTCCTGAATTTGCACAATTACCCGCTAAAACCAACGGTTGGATTATAATCACTGATGGGGTCGAACCGCAGGCGTTTTGGGTGACGCAAAATTTCCGTACTATTATGCACTGGAATCGTTCTTACTATTTTGCCCTCAGTGTTGGTATGATGGCTGACGGTATCGAACAGAGAATGCGTCATCTCACTCATTAAATATCAGAGCCTGCGTAATCAGGCTGATGACAGTTTAAGGAAGAGTACTATGTACCAGCATAGAGACTGGCAGGGGGCACTGCTGGATTTTCCTGCTAATAAAGTTGTTTGCGTTGGCAGTAACTACGCTAAGCATATTAAAGAGATGGGTTCCAGTATCACTGATGAGCCGGTGATATTTATTAAACCCGAAACTGCGCTTTGTGATTTGCGCCAACCCATATCTATTCCGGAAAAACTGGGGGCAGTGCACCATGAAGTAGAACTGGCGGTTTTAATTGGTTCGACACTCAAAAATGCCAATGAGGAACGGGTCAGTAACGCCATTGCTGGTTTTGCCGTTGCTTTAGATTTGACACTGCGCGATTTACAGCGTGAATTTAAACAATCAGGCCAGCCGTGGGAGAAGAGTAAAGCATTTGATGGCTCATGCCCGACCTCGGGTTTTATTCCGGTTAATGTCTTTGGAGATCCACAGAACGTCCGTCTTTCTCTGACAGTAAATGGCGAGTTACGTCAAAACGGCAATACGAGTGACATGCGAACGCCAATCATTCCTTTGATTAGCTATATGTCACAATTTTTTACCCTGCGCCCCGGTGACATTATTCTGACCGGAACACCTGAGGGAGTAGGGGCTTTGAAGTCTGGTGATGTTCTGAACGTTTCTCTTAATGAACACGTTTTAACTACCAGAGTGATTTAATGATGAGGAATGGCAGTAATTATGTCCCAACCTTTCTGGCAGATGAAAACATTGGAACAAATGACCGATCAGGAGTGGGAAGCTCTGTGTGATGGTTGTGGTCAGTGTTGTCTGCACAAGTTGATGGATGAAGACACTGATGAAATTTATTTCACCAATGTCGCCTGTAATCAGCTGAATATCAAAACCTGCCAATGCAGAAATTATGAAGATCGTTTCAGTTATGAACCTGACTGTATAAAACTGACTCGTGAAAATATGGTGACTTTTGAGTGGCTACCCACAACCTGTGCTTATCGTCTGATTGACGAAGGAAAAGGCCTTTTGCCGTGGCACCCGCTAGTCAGCGGTTCAAAATCAGCCATGCACGCAGAACGCATTTCTGTCAGGCATATTGCTGTGCGTGAGGTTGATGTAGTGGACTGGGAAGACCATATCTTGAATAAGCCTGAGTAGGTAATTTACTTATTGATATAAAAGGGAATTTATATCATAAGGTAGATGCTTGGGGTATTCCACGTAGCTCCAGATGATCCCGGAGAATAGCAATCACCACCCTTTACATCAAGGGTAAACCTAAATTCTAGGTCGAGCGCTTTAAATAACGGGAGAGATATTACTATTTCCAAAATTTGCCATATTATTTTCAGTTATTTATTTGGTTGACGTATTTTATAAATAGAGTTTTTGGTTTTGATATATCCATCAATTTTATAAGTTTCGGCGTTCTGCAATAATGAATTGATTATTGCAGTGCTGTCATAAAATCATTGATTGCTGTTATTGAATATCTTTTCGAATGCTACTGATTTTTCTTCGTTATTTTTATAGAAGTCAGTTAATTCTATTTCGTCAGTATATTCTTGTGATAATTTACTTAAAAATCAGCGGATGAGGATTCTTCTTTAAATTCATTTTTCATTTCTGGTCTCCTGACTTATTACTTTACTGTATTAGGCGTACAAAATTTGATGATTTAAAAAAATACATTAGGAGTAGTATTTAAAAACCATTTCTAAAAAATAGAGGTGATATATGGTATGGGTAGTTGATGACGAACGTGCCGAATGGGCACAAATACCACGTGCTGCCGAAAATAAATATGATGAATGGGTGAGAATTATAGTAGAAAATAATAGATCTCCAAGTGATGCTGCACGTGATATAGGAGACTCCAATTTTAAAATGTTGAGCGGTGCAACCGAACTATATACCATCAGACTTAGTCAGAGGCACAGAGTTTTATTTACAATAGATAGTGTCAATGAAGTAGTTAGGGTTCTCCAGGTGGGTGGTCATACTTAGCAATGTTGGCTACCTAATAAAAACCGACTGTCGGGTCATTAATAGGTGACCAGCTATCAGAAATCCTTGGTTACTCAGAGAACGCATTGTAACCTCAGAGCAAATGATTCTGGGGTTGCAGGAGTATATCAGGGCGCAGCGTGGTGAATTGGAAAGAATAAAAGGGAGGTCGAAACACTTCCACCTCCCTCAGTTTTATGATGAACAAGTCCCTCCCGGATATAGTGAGCATACAAGTTGACAGTCTCTATATTCTGGGCTGTTAGGAGCGTATAAATCTGAACAAATATTGGCATAAGTCTGCATTGAGGCTAAAAGAGTCGTGCCAGCCACTAGGCAAAGAAGAACGTATTTTCTCAAAGGTATCCCCCACATCGGTTACATCATTACTATCGAAAAAACTGGTAAATTTAATAAACCCATCACACTGCAACAACAAGCGAATAATTCTTAACAATTAGTTACCTATTGAAATTAAAGTCAATATTTCTTCACCCATTCCCTGAGTGGTTAAAGGAATATCCAAGCCATCACATCCCGTGGTCTTATATCTGAATTTCACCTTGCATTAGCACGCGCATCCAAAGAACAACAACAGGCTGGAACTCATCTTCCTTGATGACAAGGTGAATAAGGGCGGTAGTATCATGTTTGTGAGCCGTGCAATATTCCCGCAGGTTATCGTTCGGATGTCCATATTCAGATGCCGGAGAATTCAGTGTGGAATGTGAAGCAGAAGATGGTAGAGGCTGCCACTGATAGTGAACAAGGCTGAGCAGATGGAGTAATGGTATGATTAACCCGCAGAAAATTGCGGGTTAGAATTTTAGTTATTTATTTTATTTCTTGGAGAGGAGAATAACGCGACTCTATTTTAATGTTGACATAAAAGTCACCGGAATTATCTTCATAATGAGTATCTAAAAATAAAAGAATTAATTCTCCATCGGTGGGAATAGTTCTGTGAAGTACACCGTTGCCAATTTCATAGGTCTTATCACCAATTTTTGCAGCTAAAGCACCTCCCGGAGGGTTAGGTGGAACCCCTTGAGGGGCAGACCAAGGATTCGGTCGGTTATCATTGGCATACTGTACCCATCCTGACGCAATAACAGAGATCACATCCCCTTTTTTGAGTACAAGTCCCGTAGGTTGACCTTGTTGAAGTTTTCCAGACACAGTTCCAGACCAATCATACATAGCATTACCTCCAATATCTTTTTATAACTTTCTGAGGGCGATGTTTCTCCACCGATGAATATTAATAAATGGATTCATCAGTAATGGAGAACACGCTTTATTTTTTAGTTCAGTGGGTGGGCTACATGTTTTGGTTCTAGGATGACATGGAATAACTGGTAGTAAATTAATGAAATTTGTATGGCTATTGTTAAGAATGAATGCATAGCAAACTCTACAGCGACAATTAATTAAAAAATAATCTGGTTCTGTTGGCTTTATCAAAAAATGATTGGTTTAAAAAATAATCTATTACATATTAAAACTCTTCTGGATTGTACTGGTTTGGATATTTTCAATTATTTATTTTGTTTAATGAATACCTTGATTTCGCTCATGTAATTAACTCTATTTTTAATAAATTATTAAGTTAAGATGGTACTTCTGATGTAAGAGTGCCAAAGCTACGGTTCTGTATACCTCGTAATTTTATCTAGAGAAGTATAAACACCAAAGAACCTTTCAGACTATCGTGGGCTGAATAATATTCCCGAATTAACCTTAATTACAACATCTTTCCCTTAATAGTGTGAATAAATTATAAATATCCTGCTGTATTACATTAAATGTTACTGGTGAAATAAAATTTATTAATATCTTATATTTTATGCTTCTGTTATAAAAGTATGGCCGTGGAAAATGCTTATACCACGGATAGAAATAGAAACTCACCAAAATAGACTTTCCGTGTTGTTAAACCTGATAAATGATGTTTACAGGCGGAGAAGTATCAACCGCCTTCATATTACTTAACAATGTATTTGTTGATTAAATGAGGGTTACAAATGAATTCTCAAAATAATAAACCGAATAAGACGACGAAAAAAGATGATGTGCTCCCTGATAGCTCAATCAGGGAAAAGCAGACTGTCACACGAAACCAAGCCGAAAACAGTGTCAGTAATATCTTTGGCTTTGGCTATTCACATGCCAACTTCTTTAACAGCCATTTCGGAGCTTAATACCATGACAAAACAATTTAAAGTTCCTTTTGCCGCGCAAGGAGATAGAGTTTCTGTACCTGATGAGGCCCAATCAGAGGGGGCTGTCTCATATGCTAAAGGGTACGGTGCTGCATACGGGCTTGACCAAAATGAAGATCCTACAGCAAGGGAGATTGAACGTGAAAAAATGAATGGCATTTTTCACGATATTACGGAAGCAGTGGGCGAGATTCAGACTTTTGGTGCATCACAGTGGGCTATAGAAGGCCAGCCTTATCCTTTGCGTGGGTTGGTTTACCATAAACAAAAACTCTGGCAATCCCGTATTGATAACAACAAGGAAGAGCCAAAAACAGGGAATGCCTGGGTGGAGTTAAAAGCTGATCTGACTGCCGATGATGTGGGCGCTTATAGTAAAGCCGAATCTGATGGGCGATATGAATCCAAAGGGGTGAGCTATACAAAGGGAGAATCTGATGGGCGATATGAATCCAAAGGGGTGAGCTATACAAAGGGAGAATCTGATGGGCGATACGAATCCAAAGGGGTAAGTTATACGAAAGGAGAATCTGATGGGCGATACGAATCCAAAGGGGTAAGTTATACGAAAGGAGAATCTGATGGGCGATACGAATCCAAAGGGGTGAGTTATACAAAAGCCGAATCTGATGGACGATACGAATCCAAAGGGGTGAGTTATACAAAAGCAGAATCCGATGAACGATACCAATCTAAAGAGGCATTAAAAAATATTAGGTGGGTTCCTCTACCCAAGGGGAAAATGGGATGGGGATTTCCAGGTGATCCTGGCGATGAAGGCCTTGTGGATACAATTCATTTTTCGGAAGATGTCAGGGGAAAATATTTAATATGTGGGACGTCTGGTCATTCAGTGTTTTCTGGGTATGTTACTATGTTGTTACCTGTCGGTGGGCTGGAGATAGAGTATATCTATCCACTGGGCGTTGGGGGGTCGGAGCCGAAATATTATAAGTTTGCTTTTACATTAGCTGCTGATGGTAGAAGTGCTACTAGTACTAGTCAGTCTGGGGTGTTTGTGCATAGGGTCGGGATAGTAGGCTAATATATTAGAGTAATAGAAAGCCCATTTGGGCTTTCTATTGGGTACTAAGGTAATTATTTTATTTCATCGGTAAGTTTTTTAAGAAGTAAACATTTTTAGTCTATAAAGTAAATAATAAGGTTCCTTCTTCTTTAATTTATGTTTATATAACATCCTGCCTTTTTCAGTAACAATCCGGCCATGACTTAATAAATTGAGGACATAACCAGATTAATCAAAGCGGATGATCTATCATATTTAAATCTATATGAACGATATTGGCTTATTTATACGGAAATTAATAAGTGGAAAATAAAATACTCCAAAATTTGTTAACAATTAAAATACACTGTATGCTTTAATATCAGCAATATACAAAATGCATACCTTAGTAATCCTGTATTAAAACAAAGCTAAAGTATTCGGGCCTGCTATTAAGGAGTGAACGCTAGCATGAAAGATTCCATCACCTCATTATTCAAGCCATTTGAACTAGGTACCCTGAAATTACAAAACCGTTTTGTTATGGCTTCAATAGAGCAGGAGCGCTCATTCGGAGAAGTGTCAGGGAAAAAGATGGCAGAGCACTCTTGCCAGTGTGCAACTAACGAAGGCGCTGGTCTGGTTATCACGGAGGCTTCCTATATCAATCATCCCTCCGCAGGAGAAAAAACGGATTTATCCCGCTTGGGATCTGGCTCAGAAGCATACTTTTTTGAAATGGTTAAGGCCGTACATGCTACTGGCGGAGTTATTTTTGCGCAATTATTTCATCCGGGTGCCGATGATTCAGGGCGACTTGAGCCGTCACTGGTCTGGAGCCCGTCGGGATTTTCTGCCACACGTGGCTCATATGGCAAAACCATGACGCTGGACGACATTGATGAGATTATTGCTTCTTTTGCGGAAACGGCCAGTTTTGCCCAGTCAGTAGGATTTGACGGTGTAGAAATTCATGGGGCACATGGTTATCTGATAGATCAGTTCCTTTGGGCAAATACGAACCGCCGCGAAGATGTATGGGGCGGATCCATCCGTAATCGTGCGCAATTTGCGGCGCAGATAATCGCCGCGGTGCGCAGAGCTACCGACCGTTTGTTCCCGATCTCTTTTTTATTTTCGCAATGGAAGATGGGTGCCAATAACGCGGCTATTGCAACCAGTCCGCAGGACTTAGAAACCTTGCTGGATCCGATTGTTCAGGCTGGTACAACTATATTACATGCTTCAGATGGCCATTTCGGCCAACCTGCTTTTCGGAATTCAGATCGTAGTTTAGCTGTATGGGCGAAAGAATTGACAGAACTTCCTACCATTGCAGGTGGTTCGACCGATTTGTCATTATCAGGGTGTTCAGCTTACAGTTCTGACTTAGAAGTACTGATACGGCAGTTAGATAACCAGCAAATTGACTTAGTAGCTGTCGGGAGGCAATTGTTCTCTGAACCAAACTGGGTTTCAGAACTACAGAGGATGTCGAAATAACCGCCATAAATATCCCCAATGCTTAAATTGCCATTAATGCCAAATTTCTTCTCGTTTTTCTCACTTTTATCAGAGAAGAAAAACTGATAGTTTGACTATTTGGCAGTCAAGACAAGGAAAGAGAAATGGCAAGTTATTTAGTTCGAGTAGAACTGTATGGTACGGGGTCTGCGGGATATGAAAAGCTACATAAAAGGATGGCAGGCAATCAGTTCAGTCGCTCTATACGTTTCCCCGATGGAAAGTGGCATCGCCTTCCAAGTGGAACGTATATTGGTAATTCTTCATTAGGCTCTCTTCAACTGGCAGAAAAAATCAAATCCATTGCTAAGTCTTATTCAAGCAAAGACCCTTCCATATTTGTCTGTACTTACAGTAACTGGAGCGCTGCGCTGTATATTGATAAGGAACATCCAGAAAACTGATTAATCCAGTAAATAAAAAATGGCAGTCTGAAAAACAAACTGATGTAGGTGAATTTTCTTATATTTCAAATTAATAAACCAGTAATAAATAATAGAATAGCTTCCGATTCATTGAACAAATATATAGGGATACATTGGTAAAGTCATACCATGTTGTATTACTTTATGTTTTTGTGTTTGCGTGAGGTTTTATTATTTTATTATAAATCATATAGATAATAAAAAATTACACTGTCTATTGTTCCAGTGTTTATTGACGTTTTCCCATTCTTGCAGCACACTATGTATAAATATTTGTATAAATATCTTAGGTGATCATGGCTAACGAACTAAACAAGCTCAGTGACAAAAAACTTAAGGTTTTACTTGGCAGAAAGAACGACAAGATAGAGTTTTTTGCCGATGGAGCGGGATTGAGTGCAAAAACATCTAAAGTAGGTGGCATTAGTTGGGTCTTTACATATCGGCTTGATGGTAAGAAGCTAAACCGCCTTACCATTGGTCGCTATCCTGATATGAGTCTCAAACAGGCTCGTGAAACGCGGGACAAATGCCGTAACTGGCTGGCTTCTGGTAAAGATCCAAAGCTACAGTTTGGTTTGGACATGCAGGAATCATTAAAACCAGTCACTGTAAAAGATGCTATCGAATATTGGATAGAAAACTATGGGAAAGACAACCGCGTAGGTATTGATAAACATATAGCTCAACTAAATAAGTATATTTATCCTAATATTGGGAATATGGCATTATCAGACTGTGAAACACGCTATTGGCTTCAATGTTTTGATAATATAAAAAAGAAATCTCCCGTTTCTTCTGGAATTATATTCCAATTATGCAAACAAGCCTTAACGTTCTGCCGTGTAAGGAAATTTGCTATTAGTAACGCTTTGGATGATTTAACCATTCCAGATGTAGGTAAAGTGCAAAATAAAATCGATCGGTTTTTAAGCGATGGTGAGTTGGGTCAATTATGGAAATCCATAAATACCAATACTTACATTCCTTATTACAGTAACTTATTAATAGTCTTGATTGTGTTTGGCTGTAGAACTCAAGAGGTTAGATTATCGAAATGTTCGGAATGGGATTTTAATTCCATGTTATGGACTGTTCCAAAGGAACATAGTAAGTCTGGTGGTAAAATAATTCGCCCAATACCAGCATGTATGAAACAATTTTTAGAAGAACTTATCTACCAAAACCATAAAAGCAGTTATTTTCTTGGTGAATTAAAATACGGTGCAACAGTAGCGAAATATGGGGCTAATATATGGAAAAAATTAGGCCATACGGAAAAATGGACATTACATGACTTAAGGCGCACCTTAGCAACTAAACTAAATGATATGGGCGTAGCGCCTCATGTAGTTGAACAACTGTTAGGCCATGCACTGCCGGGCATTATGGCGATATACAACAAGAGCCAATATTTAACAGAGAAACTGGACGCTTTAAACCAGTGGTGTGAACAACTGGATGTATTGGCGGGTAATTATGAAAACGTGGTTATATTAAAGACTGGGCAGAAATGAGAATTAATAAAAAAAGCGATTTACCAAAATGGTTTGAGATTGAAAAATACAATAAAATAAAAGCATTACCTGATGATGAAATTGCTTATTTAATATGCTGTAGATGCAATGACTTACTTACAGGAAGATATAACAAGGAGGGATATTTCGATAATGATTTATATTGTGGTGAGTTTTATTCTGATCGGGATGCAATGACAATAAAACAATCTGATAGTAATTTAAATATCAGCTCATCATCATCTATTACTCCTATTTCTATCGGTAATTTAAGTGTATTCATAGATGACTTGCGTGATATTAATGTTCATATCAAAAATGAAAGTGTAAAAAACAATCATCTGTCTGCATATGAAATTCACGGAATGAGCATAACATCTTGGAATGGTGTTATTTGTGGTATAAATTTAATGACACATCAAGATGAGACAATTATTGAAGATTTACGAGTGTTATTAAAAAAATGGCGAAAGGAATTAGACCTCGAAGAAACTCTGTCATTAATTAATAATTCTTGGGGAGTTATTAAAACTAAAATAATTAATTACAATATTTTCGCTTTCTTCGACTTGCAGTTATGGCAACTTGCTACAGGAAACTCAATAACCAGTGGAGTGCTATCTGTGACACTATACCCAGAAGGGGAATATGATTCTATTCAGATCGCTCAAACCATCAAACCATTTTCAGAGAAATTATTTACTTATGAAACTTTAGAAAAAATAGAGCGAGAAATTTCTAATAAATAATTGAATGATAAATTTATAAGATTAAATTATTTTTTCCTTTCTGATGATAGGCTTACTTTAAGCGTAGAAAATACCCTCACAAAAACAACGAAACAGTGAGGGTAACATGACCATTCAATATACAACTCCTACGCCAGAAGAACGTCGCTCTATCCTTTCCGAGTATGGCGAACCTTATGATCGTCTTGTGCGTGAAAAGGAACGCCAGCACATCACTTCTATTTCCAGAACATCAGCATGGAAACTGGAAAACGAAGGGCGCTTCCCAGCCCGTAAGCCGTTAGGCCGCAATTCCTGTGCTTGGTTGCTCAGTGATCTGCTTCATTGGGTACGTAATCCGCCAACAGTAGAAAACGTAAATAACCCCTATAGCCGAAAATCAAATTAATTAAGACAGGGTAAAATTATGACATCAAAAAATGCGGCCTTAAATGGTCAGGGACTTGTTTACGCTGAAAACAGCCAGGAGCCTATTTTAGTTCAGCACAGAACTGAATCGAGAATAGATAGCCGCTTGTTTGCAAAGCGTGTCGGATTACAACACCGTAGCTTATATAAGCTAATCAAAGCCAACATTAAGCAGCTAAGGGAGTTTGGTTCACTGCCGTCATTTGAAATCGCAGCAGTGAAAGAGGTTGGGGCGCGAGGAATTAAGTACAATCGCTATTATTTACTCAACGAAAACCAGTTCGATTTTATGTGCCGCCTTGTGCGAGGGCGTGATCATGAGCTGATGGTTCACTTTAAGCTGGACGTAACAAAAGCCTTTGCTAAGAAGCGAGCGGTTGAACCTATTCGCCGTGAATATCTGCCGAACTACCATGAGTCACGCGATGCGTTAAGGGATTTAGGTGCAGAGCGTCACCATTATATCAACCTTGCCCGTACTGAGAATCGTTTTGCGGGTTTAATGGATGGTGAACGTCAGAACGCAGACGAACAACAATTAGGATTACTTGTCTGTATTCAGAAGATTGAACAGGCCGCTTTTCAGGATGCAAGGAGCGCGGGTCAATCACCCACACAAGCCCTAAAGGAAGTAAGCCGCCGTATTGAGCTGTTCGCAACATTGATGAACCCTACCGGGCGCATTGGGGGGTAATTTGATGAGCGGTCACAAAATACTCTATGTTCCTCCGAAATGGGGGAATCAAAGTACAAATTCCCACTTTGACGATAACTCATTGATATCTAATCAAGCTGCAAATATGCAGTCTGGTCATAATACCCGCGTATCTTTTAGCGACGCGCAAACTTTGCAGTCATCATTTAGAGGTGTGCAAAAAGAAAAGGATAGCACGGCGAATGCTACCCTTTGGCGAAAACCAAATTTGGTTTACAAGGAATTACAACAGGTTAAGAACCTCATATCTTTAAGAGGTTTGGTTGGTTATTGCTCAGATGATGATTTGGCTTTGTGCTGTCGGCGTTTAATCTCATTACTGGCTGTTGTGACAATTGATTGCAAATCAGCCTTAATTTTTGTTCCTACATCCTCAATTTGCTTGAATGCTTTTAGGGTGTCATTCAAATCTGACAAGAGTTGGTTTGTATCGCTTTCCCTATATTGTCGACGCTCGGCTTCATTTTTTATTGCAGTTGCGATAAATCTTCCTACGCTTTCACCCTCTTTTCGAGTTATTTCAAGCAATTCAGCAACTTCATGCGGAACACGGGATGCTAATTGTACCGATTTATTGTTGATGTTACCTGTTGACATGCTAAACACTCCATTTGAATTGGTGTATAGCAGTATACATGAAAAAACTGTTGAAGTGCATATCACCTTGATGTATGGTGTATATCACTTAGTTGATTTAGTGCTAACCACTTTACTAGGTATAGATTGCAAAAACAGCAACGCCCCGAAAGTGCTTGGAACCACTATCGAGGCGTCTAACCAACAACCGTTAACTGGAGTAACGATTATGGCTATACAACAGCATAACCAAACTCGCCTCAAATTTACATTCCTAATTGCATCAGGCACTCAGCGACTGGTGGATATTCATCCGGTGCGCCTTATCACGGTACTGGCAGACAGCGAAGGTGAAGCCCGTCTATTGGCTGGCATCTCTTCCCTGATATTCGTTTCCCGCCAGGGGGTGAACCATGCGCAATCCTGAACCCCGTGACTATTACGCTCACAAGAACGGGGAAACTGTACAAGTGCTGTCAGTTGCCTTTAATCGCGTGACCTTTGTCCGTGAGGGTTATCAAAGCCCGATCATCATGCCGTTAAGCCGTTTCACTAACGAATACACCTACGCAGGGAGAGCCTGATTATGTCTGATATCTATAACCATTTGGTACGTACTAATTTCGACGCCATGAGCACCGAAGAACTCAAAGATCTGCGTAAAAACTCCGAAGGGGCATTGAGCAGCGTGATGGCGGCAATGTCGGCAATGGGGGAGATGGCGTTCTGGTCAGTTGATAATGAAAGCTATGATAATCGTCAGGCAAGGGAAGATTTACGCCGTATCGGTGAAGCATTGATGCACTTGCCGAGGATCGCCGAAGCGCTGAACGACACAGAACAAAATGCTCAGTTTGAACTCCATCACCGCGAGGGATTCCCGAAATGGTAAGTCATATTGGTATTCGTTCGGTGAAATCAGCAGCACAAAATCAGTGGCAAGGCTTGTTATCTGCTTGTGGTGTGGACGTTCCGGCAAAGGGTAAGCATGGTGCTTGCCCTATCTGTGGCGGGAATGATCGCTTTCACTTCATAGACGACCACGGAGACGGCAACTGGCATTGTCGCCAGTGTGAACACCCGAACCACGGAGACGGTTTTGATTTACTCTCGAAAGCTAAAGGTATCACGGTAATTGAAGCGGTTAAGGTGGTTTCTGAGGCTTTATTACTTCCATTACCTGAACCCCAGCCTGCCAGAAAGGAGGCGCCAAAATCAGAGGCTCCTCTGATAACTGAGAAAGTGAACAAGCTGGTGGCTCAGTCCACTATCGGACAATCTGATTATCTGACCAAAAAGGGGCTGCCATGCCCCAATCAGAGACTGCTGAATGACGGTTCGTTGTTGCTGGTCACTCAGGCACTGGACGGCACAATCACCGGTGCGCAAATTATCAATCCGAAGGGTGAAAAACGTCTTGTCGCTGGTACTCAAAAAAAGGGGAGTGTTATCCCCTTATCACCTGTAATCGGAATACCAGACACAATCATCATTACGGAGGGCTATGCAACCGCCTTAACGGTGAGTCAATTGTATGAGGGCTGGGTACTGGCTGCGATTGATGAAGGCAATTTACCGACGGTGGCTAAACAAGTCAGAGAACGGTGGCCAGATGTGAAAATCATCCTTGCCGCCGACAATGACTGGCACGCACCGGAGGAACTGGACAACAAAGGCAAGCCCAAGAAGAACGTCGGCAAGATTGCAGCGGAGAAGACAGCTAAGGCTATTGACGGGTGGATCACATTACCGCCAACAGAATACAAGGCCGATTGGGACGATTATCGCCAGCAGCACGGTATTGAGTCAGCAAAGCAGGCATTCAGGGAAGGGTTGTATCAGGTGGAAGCGAATATGTCAGTACCAAAATCAGTCGTCATTAATCTGGACGAACACCGGGCAAAAGAGCGTGATCCGTTAATACCGTTCACTCAAGCCCGAAAAGAGGGAATTTTTCATATCACCCCTAAATTAGATAAAGAAACAGGCGAGATTATCAAACCTGAGCAATGGCTATGCTCCTTTGTTGAAGTCATTGGAACGGGGACGCTGGATGGTGATGAAGATGATCAATATCTTATTTTTCGTTGGAAAGCCCAGGGTAAGAAAGAGCCCGTGATTAAAGGTATTTCCTCGGCTCATGTGGGTGAACGTGAGGGATGGCGGATACTGAAAGCGGCGGGTGTACAGGTCACCACTAAAAACCATCTCAGGGCCATTCTGGGCGATTGGTTTATCCGAAACCCGGCACAAGAAACATGGAGCGTTACCACTAAAACAGGCTGGCACAAAGGCGCATATATCATGCCTGATGGTTCCATCATCGGTAAGCCAGAACAACCGGTGTTATTTGTGGGGGGCAGTGCGTCAGCAAATGCCTACACCGTCTCAGGAACAGCAGAAAGCTGGCGTAAGCATGTAGCCACACTGGCGAATAATAACCCGTTTATGATGCTGGGGATTGCGACTGCATTAGCTGCACCTTTGGCGGGTATCGTGGGAACTGATGGCTTCGGTATTCATTTGTATGCTCAATCCACCGCGGGAAAAACGACAACCGCCGATATTGCAACCAGCTTATACGGTGAACCCGATAAGCAGCGCCTGACATGGTACGGCACTGCATTAGGTATTGCCAATGAAGCACTGGCTCATAATGATGGTCTGTTATCACTGGATGAAGTCGGACAGGGCGCAAACCCGAAATATGTTCATATGTCAGCCTATACGCTGTTTAACGGTAAAGGCAAGATTCAGGGTGCTAAAGAGGGCGGCAACCGACCCATGGCAAGCTGGCGAACCGTTGCGATCAGTACAGGTGAAAAAGATATTCCGACATTCCTCATTGAAGCCGGTATCAAAATTAATGCCGGGCAATTGGTCAGGTTGCTGAATATTCCGATGGAGCGCGCTAAGGAATTGCACGGTCTGGAAAATGGCAAGGCCCACGCTGACGCTTTAAAACAAGGCTGTCGGGAGCACCATGGCGCAGCGGGACGAAAATGGATTGATTACCTCTCTTCACACCAGAAGGAGGCCAGACAAACCTATATTGATGCCCAAGCCCGATGGAGTAAGTTAATTCCTGAAAGCTACGGTGAACAGGTGCAACGGGTCAGTGATCGATTTGCTGCTCTGGAAGCGGCCATGATATTGGGGCGCGTTGTGACCGGATGGGATGAACGAGAGTGTCAGGATGCTCTGCAATATATCTTTAATGTCTGGGTGGCTGAGTTTGGTACGGGGAACAAAGAGCTTGAACAAATTGTTGAACAAGCGGTTTCGTTTCTCAATGCTTACGGAATGAGCCGTTATGCCCCTCTGCCCTATGATGAAAGGGATCTGCCTATACGGGATTTAGCCGGTTACCGGGAAAAGAAAGGTATCCATGATGATGCGCCCATAACCTTTTATACGCTGCCTGCCACATTCAAACAGGAAATTTCCCGGGGGTTTAATACGGATATGTTTGCCGATGTCTTAGCCAAAAAAGGCATCCTGAAAAAGCCAGCCAGTGGAAGGAGTTTTCAGGGAAAAACGCCCCGCCTTAAGCATTTAGGGGGCATTCAGCAGCGGGCGTATGTCATGGTACTAATCCCTGAATCGGATGAAGAAGCCTGATTTATCACACAAGAACTCAAACCTGTTGTCTCAGTTGTCTCTGTTGTCTCATTTTTATTAACTCTATGAATTTTAATTATTTATATTTTTAATTTGAGACAACACGAGACAACAAACAGTGCATTTGAGACAACACCGTATTGCCGGGAAAGGGAGGCAGTAGAGACATGTTGAAAGTATTTAATCAGTTACACTGTCAGAAAGAAAATAGCGTCAAGGGTCGGCTGCTGAGGGAGAGTGTAAATGCGTAATATGCAGATGATATTAAGTCAATGGGGCGCATGGGCTGGTGATGGTCACAGTGCGGTTGATTGGGCACCCATTGCGGCCGGATTTAAGGGGCTGGCACCCAGCACCCGAAAAAGTCGCATCCAGTGTTGTGATGATGACGGGTTTGCTATCGATGCAGCCGTTCTGCGGTTGAAGAAGCATAATCCGTATTCCTACCAGCTGATTGTATTGCACTACATCAAGGCACTGCCACTCAGACCGATGGGGATTAAGTTGGGTATTTCTCATAACGAAGTCGCCAAACGGTTACAGGCCGCCGAGGGATTTATTGAAGGTGTACTGGCTGTCTCAGATGTGGTTTTAGAACTGGATAAATGTGCACAAAAAGAAATCATTGATAAGGTTGCGTAATTACAAAAGTCAGTATATTGTGATAAGAGTGATAGCAATGTCACACAGCTTATTAATTTCAGACCTCGCCCAGTGCGGGGTTTTTTGCTTTCTGGGGGAATGAATGCCTGCACCAGTCAAAGAGTCTTTAATTATTCGCCCTGCATCTGAGCAACCTACATTTGATATGGATGGCAAAGAGGTACTGGTTTTAAATCCTTGCGATGGCTGGCATATTGGTTATGTTCATTTTTGGAATGAAAAAGAATATAACGGCATCTATCGATGGATAGGCGAAGAGTTTGAACCCCGATATTTTTACGTTGCTTGGGCACTTTTACCCGATGGACTGAAAGTTAGTGATGCTTTTGAGGGGCAAAGTGCTACACCAGAAGAGCATGATCGCTATTGGACTGGAAGAGAGAAACCAAGCGGGAAATAAGTTATCAGCACCAAACTTCAAATATACACCTCACTGAATTACGCACTCGACTAACAGATAAACTTTATAATGTGCCACCCTATTTTAAGGCGTATTGATTCTGTCACAGGCTATTCAATTGAGATAGGAACCTGACCTCAGTAATATTAACTGGCTAGTTAGCAGTAGGATGAAATGACCTTTAACGAATAATAAAGTGAGGTGTTTATGTCTGATGTTAATAAGCTGGATAGTAAACCATGTTCGTTTAATCCTGACCAATATAAGGTCAAGGTTACAATTGCCAATGATACAGTTGCACCTGTTGGTTCATTCCCGTGGGCGATGATTCAGATGTACTTGGGTAAACAAGTGCGTCGTAAGGTTTGGTCTGCTGGTATGGTACTTGGAATGATCACTATTAATGATCCCAGTGGCAATGAAGTTCCAAGTATCCAAGTGTTCGATGCATATGGTAATAGTGAATGGGTTTCTTGGCAGCCAGGACAAAATGATATGACATTTTGTGATTGGGATTTGGTCTCCTGATTTACAGGTTATTTAGTTTTAAATGTAAAAAAGTTCAAGGCTGCTTAATGCGGCCTTTTTCGTATCTGCCACCGCAATCACTCCTACAACCTCAGTATCTCCTATTGCGGCTGGCAACCTATTTACTACAACTCACAGGGGCGACCACAGACTCACCCCACGGACGCCCATTGTTCTGATGGGGTGGAAATATGCGTATGACTGAAAAAGACACGGAGTTCTGGGCGCATGTCTGGGACTGGTTAATTATCAATGCTCCTTTTCTGGGTGGCATGTTTCTGGCTGCATCGACAGCATTTGCCCGGGAGAAAAGGGATGGCTCAGGCTGGAAAGCCTCATTAGTCGAAGCCTTTATCTGTGCGGCAATCAGTGTCGGGATTATTAACGCGCTGGAGTATGCTCAATTACCGCTGAGTCTGGCTCAGTTCTTCGGTGTCCTCATTGGCTTTTTAGGTACGAAGAAGATTGGTTCCATTCTTGATGCGGTCTTTACCTTCTTCAAAAACAAGTTCGGGGTGCACAGATGAAAATCAGCGAGAATGGATTGAGCTTCATCAAGCAATATGAAGGCCTGAAACTGAAAGCCTATCCCGATCCGGCAACGGGTGGTATTCCGTGGACAATCGGCTACGGTCACACAAAAGACGTTAAGCCAGGGCAAGTTATCACTGAACAGCAGGCCGAAGCATTCCTGCATGATGACCTTCAGCCTATTTACCTCACCCTTGAATCAGCCGTGAAGGTGTCACTGACTCAGGGACAGTTCGATGCCCTGTGCTCGTTCATCTTCAATTGTGGTGCAGGTAACTTTGTTCATTCTACCTTGCTGAAGAAGCTCAATGCGGGTGACTACCAAAGTGCAGCCGATGAGTTCCAGAGATGGGATAAGGCAGCGGGTAAAGTGATGAATGGTCTGACTAAGCGTAGGGCATCTGAACGCCAGGTGTTTTTATCATGAAGCTCAATTTTACCTATGGCGTGATTATTGCGCTAATTATTGCTTCCGGTGCCGCTTACCTCTATCGCTCTGGATATAAGAAACAGCTCGGTATCAATAGCGACCAGTTAACTGAAATCCAGCAACTGACCGACCGAATTAACTACCAGAACACGCACATTGACATGCTGCATGAGTTAGACACCAAACACACTCAGGAACTCGCCAATGCTAAGACTGAAATTGACAGGCTGCACGTTGCTTCTCTTGCTCATCCTGAGCGGGTGTACATCAAAGCCAAGTGTCCAGTGCCTGAAACCACTACCACCCCCGACATGGATGATGCAGCCACCGCCAGACCTACAGACTCCGCTGTCAGAAATTATTGGCTACTCAGAGAACGAATCGCAACCTCTGAGCAAATGATCTTGGGATTGCAGGAGTATGTTAGGACGCAGTGTGGGTGAGAGGACGGTGTAAGCACTACCGTCCTATCGGAAGTTATTATAAAGATAGGCAAGTACCGTAATCATGGTAAAGTGCTATGCATGAAGTCATGCAGCTAACCCAATCCTTACCATTCATATACTCGCAAATCGAAGCGTAGGTCTGCATTGATGCTAAAAGCGCAGTGCCTGCCACTAGGCAAAGAAGAAGATACTTTTTCATAGTTATTCTCCGCATCGTTTACAACGTTATCATCACAAAAACTGGTAAATCTAATAAACCCATCACACCGTAACAACAAGCGAATAATTCTTAACAATTGATTAACACTTGAAACTAAACCCAATATTTCTTTACCCATTCCCTGAGTGGTTAAAGGAATACAGATAACTCATGCTGCCACTTCGTTCTCACCGCGTATCCTACGCATACGGACTGGTGGCATTTTTATTTTCACCGCGCACCGAAAGCGCATCTTAATTACACCGAACCTAACCCTATCGAAATGAGCCTTCGAGGTCACCAGTTATGGCTGGCGAGCCTTCGGTGGGCTGGTTTCCTATTTCGGCGAAGGTTCATTTCATAGAGCAGGTAATACGCATGAGTAACATCATTCCATTTGAGTATGACGGTCATGAGGCATTAGTTTTACTCGCGCCGGGTTATCGCCGTCTGTCGGTATTAGCTATGACATGTCTCCTTTTCATCGAGCGTACTGACAGAATCAAAAATAACCCATGCCCCTGAGAATAACAGGTCATTATCAGCAACATCCGCTGTAGGCAGACGAAGTGATGTGACAGCCGGAGAGACGGCTTACATTGCCATCATGATTCACGAATCACGATTGCCATACAGAAAAGCCAAGTCCGTTTATCGTGCATTACCTGTGTTTTAGGACACTGACAGCAACCTAAGTATTAAGTAGACTAAAACTTCAATGAGATTAATAAACAAAGGGAGTTGGTCGTTATGGGAATGGTCCTGATTATTTATGTTGTTATGACGATTGCAGCTACGGTTGCAGTAATAGGCTCATTAATTGGAGTAATAGCTACATTCAGAGATGGTAAGAAAAATGACACGTCACTTCACTGGCTGATTGTCATTTTGCTCGGAGGGGTATTTATTGTCTCATCCTATTACTTCTGTATCCTTTGGTCTCAAGTACCCGATTTTCTTGATATGTACAGAAGAGGCTATGTTTAACATCTGATAACTAACCACCTTCGGGTGGTTTTTTGCTTTATGGAGGGCATTTCATGTCATCCCGTATCTATGGCAGTAAATGGAATAAAGCCCGGCTGACTTTCCTGCAACACCACCCCCTGTGTGTGATGTGCCGGCAGCAGGGCAGATTAACCGCCGCCACCGTTGTAGACCACATAGTCCCGCATAAACTCAAAGACGCCATGAATACTCGTCACAGCGCGGCCATCAAAGCGGCGCAGCGTTTATTCTGGGACAAAAAGAACTGGCAGTCACTGTGCGCCTCACATCATAACTCGACTAAACAGCGTATCGAGAAGCGCGGTCAGGACATCGGCTGTGATGCAAACGGTTATCCGCTGGATGCTCACTCACACTGGCACCAATAACTGCCTGAAATTGATTCAACGGGAAAGTGAAAGAAAGGCAATGATGACGGGTGACATCATCACGGGGAGGGCGAGTAAAAAGTGCCGGGCAAGCCCTCAAAGACCGCCGCCGTCCCGCAAAAATAACGCTAACGCAGTTTTTTAACAAAAAAGATCCTTAACCGCTTGACATTGAAAGGAGGCTGACAATGACAAAGCGTACGCGTTCTGACAGCCTCAAAGGCAAAATGCAGGCGATTGTCAACGCCTTTCAGGACACCATTGAACCCCCGGCGCACGCCGGTTTAATGCCGGAGGCCATCGATTTCTATAACGACAATATCCGCACCAAGGCCCTCCATTTATGGACCCCGTCCGATCTGATCGAGGCGGTCAGTCTGGCCAATAACCAGTATGCCCTGATGGCCGTCAGTCACTATCTTCGCCAGTTGGAGTCAGATTACTCGGACGGGCGCGACGAGAAAGCCATCAAAGAAAACCGCAAATACAAACTGGAGTTAACCCGCGTGATTATCGCTCAGCGTTCCGGTCTGCAAATCCACTCACGCGCCACGAACGGTGAAAGCCGTGATCAGCGCAACAAGAATCAGAATGATGCCGAAGCGCGCGCCCTGTTAGGGGAGGTTGAGGGTGATGAGTTACTGGCTTCACCGTGGCATTAAGGAGAGGGCATGGTCAGTCAGTTATCACGGGGTGAAAAGGTGATCGCGTTTATTGAGCGCTTTTGCTTTGTCCCCGAGGGCGCGCTGTTCGGGAAACCCCTCAGACTGGAGGCGTTTCAGCAAAAGTTTATCCGGGAGATTTACGATAACCCCAGCGGGACGCGTACGGCCTATTTATCGATTGCCCGCAAGAACGGCAAGACCGGTCTCATTGCCGGCATATTATTGGCCCATCTGGTGGGGCCGGAAGCGGTGCAGAACTCCCAAATCGTCAGCGGGGCCATGAGCCGTGAACAGGCGGCGATTGTGTTCAATCTGGCGGTCAAGATGATTAACCTGAACCCCCGGTTACAGTCCCTGATCCACATTGTGCCCAGCGGCAAGCGGCTGATTGGCAAACCCTGTAATGTTGAATACAAAGCCCTGTCTGCCGATGGTAAAACAACACACGGGCTTTCTCCGGTACTGGCGATACTGGATGAGGTCGGGCAGGTCAGAGGCCCGCAGAACGATTTCATTGATGCCATTACGACCTCACAGGGCGCGCATAAACGTCCGTTACTGGTGGCGATTAGTACGCAAGCGCCCACGGATGCGGATTTACTCAGTCTCTGGCTGGATGATGCGGCGAATTCTAACGATCCAAAAATCGTGTCACATGTCCACTCTGCACCCATGGACTTGGCCATTACCGACCCTGACGCATGGAAAGCGGCCAACCCGGCGTTGGGTATCTTTCTGTCACTGGAAGAAGTTGAGGGGCAGGCCAAGCGGGCGGCGCGAATGCCATCGGAAGAGAACCGGTTCCGGAATCTGGTGTTAAATCAACGGGTATCACTGGTGTCGCCGTTTATTTCACGCAATACGTGGATGGAGTGTGCCGGCGAACTGGAACCCATCGTGGGCAAATGTTACGCCGGGCTGGACTTATCGGCAGCAAAAGACCTGACAGCGCTGGTGATTATCGGTCAGTCCGCATCGGGCAAATGGAATGTTCACCCGTTTTTCTGGACACCGGATAAGACCCTGCTCGACAGGGCGAAAACGGATCGTGTGCCTTACGACGTGTGGAAGAAGCAGGGTTTTCTGCGTACCACCCCGGGTGCTACGGTGGATTATGAATACATCGTGAAAGAACTGACTGAAATTACCGATAAATACGATATCGAGATGCTTAATTTTGACCGATGGCGCATTGACATTTTTAAGAAAGAAGCCAGGCGGGTTGGGCTGTCCCTGAAAATGGCACAGTTCGGGCAGGGCTATAAGGACATGTCGCCGGCCATGGATAAAACGGAGCAGTTATTACTGGAAGGCCAGATAAATCACGCCAACCACCCTGTCCTGACCATGTGTGCCGCAAACGCGGTGGTTGAGCAGGACGCCGCCGGCAATCGGAAGCTGGCAAAAGACAAATCCACCGGTCGCATGGATGGCATGATCGCCTTAGTGATGGCCGCCGGGGCACTGAATCACGCGAAAAGTACCGCCGGTCTCGATGCCTTCCTCAGAAACCCAATCATGGCAGGGGTATAAATGACGAAAAAAATAGGAAAAATCAAAAGTGCCCTCCTGAATTGGATGGGGGTACCGATAGGGCTGTTGGACGGTGCGTTCTGGCAGGAATGGGTCGGGACCAGCAGCAGCGGCAAAACCGTCAGCGCAGATAATGCCCTGCAATTGTCCACGGTCTGGGCGTGTGTCCGGTTACTGAGTGAAACGGTGTCAACCCTCCCGCTCAAGATATACCACTCAAAGGATGATGGCTCGCGCGAACTGGCGAAAAACCACCTAGTTTATCCGGTGCTGTGTCACCGGCCGAATCTGGAGATGACACAATCCCGGTTTATGTTAACCGTGGTCGCCAGTCTCTGCCTGCGCGGCAATGCGTTCATTGAAAAGAAGTTCATTGGTCACAAACTGGTGGCCCTGCTCCCGTTGCTCCCGCAAAACATGACGGTCAAGCGCTTGCCGAGCGGGGAGATTGAATACACCTACGCCGATACCACCGGCAAAAATCCGGGGGAGCGCCGGGTTATTCCGGCCAAGCACATGATGCATATCCGGGGATTCGGGGTCGACGGGCTGAGCGGACTCATTCCGGTTAAAACCGGGCGGGATGTGATTGGGGCCGCGCTGTCCACGGATGAGGCGGCGGCCAAAGTCTTTGAGCATGGGCTGCAAAGCTCGGGCTTCATCTCGGCGAGAACGGATCTTACCGAAGAACAAACTCAGCTTATTCAAAAACATATCACCACTTTCACCGGGTCAAAAAACGCCGGAAAAATGATGGTACTGCCGGCGGATCTGACCTATCAGAACATCACCATGAACCCGGAGGCGGCTCAGCTGTTACAGAGCCGCGCCTACAGCGTGGAAGAAATTTGCCGCTGGTTCCGGGTGCCGCCCGTGATGGTCGGTCACGCCACAAAGCAATCCAGCTGGGCCTCCTCACTGGAGGGCATGAATATGCAGTTCCTGACGCACACCCTCAGGCCATTACTGGTCAATATTGAACAGGAGATCTCGCGTTGTCTGCTGGATTCCGACAGTGATTATTACGCGGAATTCAATGTGGAAGGGCTGCTGCGGGCCGATAGCCGGGGCCGGGCCTCTTATTATGCCACCGCATTACAAAACGCCTGGATGAGCCGCAATGAGGTCAGGCGTAAAGAGAATTTACCCCCGATTGAAGGCGGTGACGTCTTCACCGTGCAACTGAACCTGACCCCGATAGATCTGCTTGGGGAAGACCCCGAACCAAAACTGCGACCGGAGGACAACCATCATGATGATTAAACACAAAATGCCCGCTGCCCCCGAGGGCAGGCCGTTGAAGGCGGCTTCCCACGAGGTGAGACCTTTAGCCCTCGACAAATGGAACAGCGGCATTAAGGCTGCGAACACGGATAACACCCTGTCTATGCTTGACGTGATTGGCGAGAGTTTCTGGGATGAAGGGATCACCGCGAAACGGGTCGCCGGGGCGCTGCGGGCGATAGGTAACCAAGACGTCATCGTCAATATCAACAGTCCGGGCGGGGATGTGTTTGAGGGGATCGCCATTTATAACCTGCTGCGCAACCACGGCGGCAAAGTCACGGTGAATGTGCTGGGACTCGCGGCCTCCGCTGCCTCCATTATTGCGATGGCGGGCGATGAAATCAAGATGGGGCACGGCGCATTTCTCATGATCCATAACGCATGGACGTGTTGTTGTGGCAATAAAAATGACCTGTTCGCGGTAGCGGCCGCACTGAAACCGTTTGATGACGCACTGGTCGATATCTATGCCACCCGGACCGGTATCGACAAAGACACCCTTGTCCGCATGATGGACGATGAAACGTTCATTAACCATACCGATGCGCTCACACAAGGGTTTGCCGATGGGATGTTAACCGCCGATGTGGTTGATGACGGCAACGACAGTCCGCAGGCCGCCATGCGTAAACTGGATGCGTTACTGGCGAAATCCCATGTCCCCCGCGCGGAACGCAGAAAACTGTTCAATGCGTTAAATGGGCGTATGCCGGGCGCGACGCCCCACAATAACGGTACGCCGGGCGCTGCCGATGACCTCAACGACGCAGCTTTAGCCAAACTGGCGACCGCTGTTAATAACTTTACTCCCAACTCACGATAATGCGGGATCTCACCATGTCTAATACGATTGAAATGTTACAAAACCTGTC